>JBDRAY010000001.1:0-4637 GCA_043823295.1 Methanobacteriota archaeon
GTCATTTTTTGAGGTAATAAAAAACTTTGAGTTTCAGAAATTAATGCTTGGACGTCATAGAATCCTGTTGACTGTTTTCTTCCTCATATTTGTTGGTGGGGGATATAGAATTTTAAGGGCACCTGATAAGCTTGTAATTGAAAATAACAAAAGCGGGTAAACGAAGTTTCCGACCGAAGGGAGGAAATTTGGACAATTCCGATAGGAATTGTCGTTTAGTCGCTGTTATACGAGGCGAACGAAAGTGAGCCCGACCGAAGTGAGCGTACCCGCCGAGCCTGATTAGGAACAACTTATAGAAATATATTAAACATATGAAAACCGACTCAACCAATGCTTATTCTAAAAGTTTAAACTTCTTCCCGAAGAGAAAAAGTAGGATAAAAAGGAGGCCAGGAACCCACCATAAAACGTGCCAGAATATGACACGTTCTAAACCGAATTTCAGGATACCTACTATAGAAACGATAGTCCACATTGCTAAAAGTATGTACGGATATTTCGTTTTAATTTTTATTTTCTCCCCATAAGCACTGATTATTAATCGCACCAATAAATAATAAACATTATCTGTGAGGCAGGCATGTCGTATAACATATTGGGCTAAACGCAGGCCGAGCGGAGCGAGGCTTGGGGCGAGTGAAACGAGCCGTTTAGCCCTTGTTAATCGTACCAAGGCGTAAGCCGGGGGCAGTAATGCGAGGACGAGCATATTAATCTTGTATACTTCACACTAGGGTTATCGAAGAATGAATGCACAAGAAAAAATCTATAATATTCAACCAAGTTTATCAAATTGGTATTATTGGTTTGGCGAGGTTGAAAAATGGCCTCAATGGCCTGACATCAAAGATATTTATGATGCTTTAGAGGATATGAAACAACAGAGAATATCTTGGAAGGCAATGAGCGGAGGGCGTGCAGGAGATCAGTGTCTGTTCAGCATATTCCAAGCGTTCTCAAAAAAATTTATTTTTATTGCACTGAGAAAGTGAAAAAAATCGTCGAAAAAAATAAACTAAAAAATTTCCGATTTGTAGAAACCAAACCAGTTGAGTAATTCGTCCGAGCATTATTGTTTTTTAATTGATTCTTTCTGTTTAGCAATTCCCCAGATGATTGCACCAATTATCAAGAATGGGAGTTGTAGCTGATATGAAAAATCCCAATAATGCCCTAGATAAATACCACCGGAGACTCCAACAAATAAAAAACCTATATCGTATAACTTCGGTTTTCTTATATTCTTCTCCTCATCCATTGTAAATCATAAAGAAATTACTCTTTTAATTATATATCTCTCTGCGAGGCAGACTTGTCGTATAACAACAATTAAACGCACTTTTATTGCGTTTTATCTAGTATTTTCCTTCCAGGTCTTTGATTCGGTAGTCTAGTGTTTTTATGATTGATGTTTTAGTCTGTGCGGGTGAGATGAGCTCGATTTTTCGGAGGGCGTCGGCAAGCTCTCGGTCTCCTAAAACGTCTTGCACCCAGTCGGCGAAGTCGTTTTCGTCGTCTCGCAAGTGGTATATTATCGCATCCGTTGGCGAATCGACGAGAATGTCTCTAAGTTCTGCGAGATACGAGGCTTCACCAATGATTTCATCGTGATCCTGTTTCAACTGGAATTTGTATGCCTCACCAACGTTTGAAAGGTTAGGGTGGGCTCCCGTGAATCCCTCAACCTCCAAGTCCATTATACGCTCGCGCAGTGAAGACGAAAGATGCTTGCGCGCGCTGGAAATATCTTTTGAATCAACTTCATCAAGCCGTTGGGCGAGTTTCTTATCCCCAACAACCTCTAAAACCCATCCCGAAAAATCATTGCCGGAAGCGAGATGAAATGCAATAGACTCGTCTGGAGCAGACTCGACAGCCTCGAGCAAGCCCTCTAACATGAATGCTTCCCCGATTATTTCGCCGTGCTCTTTTTTCAATATGAAGGCTCGTTTTTCCCCGACGTTTCTAAGGTAAGGGTGTTTGGAATAATCTTTGAGTGAAACATCCCTTGTCATGTGATGGTTTAACTCGGTTTCACTGGGCCCGTATTCCACTGAAACGGAAAAGCCTTGCTTGTCTAAATCTTCAAGATTTTGCGAGCATTCAATCAAGTATTCCCTTGTTTCCCCCGGATTAAGCATTGACGCCTCTGACTCTCCCACGAGTTCAAAGGTTTTCTGAGGGTTTGCTCCTGAAGCGGATAGCATTGGCATTTCACCCAACCTCTGTTTCTCCTCGATTGAGGGTGTGTGGCTTGCTCTTACACTGGGTTTAGTGTAAACTGGGGTTTTACCCCGGTTTTCAAGGTAGACTTTAATTTTCCCGTCTTCCGTCCTGATCGTGCTGGGAACCTTTATTGGTTTATTCTGGTGTTTTAACTCCCTGATTAATGCAGCTGCCGTCAGTATCAGAAATCCTGCCGCGAAAACCTTACCTTGTGGTGTTTCAGTAAATCCTATTGCGGTTGGGGCGAAGAAGTAGGGTGAATTATCACCTAAGGTATTGCGTAAAGTTTTCTTTAAATTTTGCACTTTGAATGGTCTTATTCCTTTCACTCTGCTCAGTCTAGGCTGTTGTAAGTAATTGATTTTCCTTATATAAATCCAGCCTAGTTTAAGTATAATGATGAATTTTCGGAAATCACGCTTCACTGGGAAGAGTATTGACTCTTCCAATCACTTCGACTGGGAGTGGCTTTTAACAAATAAGCTGGGGGGATACGCAAGCTCTACGGTTTCATGCATGAATACTCGAAAGTATCACGGACTGCTAGTCTCTTCAGATAATGCATTGGACAGGAGGGTGGTTTTACAGAAACTGGATGAAGAAGTAGTATCAGGAGGAGTCAAGACGCCTCTTTCCGTAAACGAGTACGAAGACGGAACACTCGATACTAGTGCTCTAAGGAATCTCGTTAAATTCGAATGCGATTATGGTGAAGCGTCCTTCACCTTTCTTGTGGGGAGGGTTTCAATCGAGAAGACTTTAAGGCTTCCGGAATTTCAAAACTCTGTACAAGTAAAATACAAAATTCAAAACACAAACAGGGAGCCCATAATCTTTAACGTTTATCCCATGGGAAACGTTAGGGGATTCCACACGATCGGGGGCGGAGAACTCTCAATAAATTCGAGTGCTCCCCACTCTCTACTTGTGTCTAATTCTTGCGGCGAGGTTTCATTTGAATCAGACAACTCCGAATTAAAGTCGACGGAATTTGACTGGAACAAAAAAATAAAATACCGGTTAGAGCAGGCTCGAGGTGAAGCTTTTGTGGAGGATGTTCGGGTTTGGGGTTTGTTTTCGGCTGAAGTTGCGCCTTCGACTTCGGTTGAATTGAATTTCACTTGCACTGATAATTCAAGGAGGGTTTCTCAAGTAAAATTGGATTATCCGAAATACACGGGATCTGAAGTTTTATTGTCTAGGTTGAATTCGTGCTGCAGGTGCCATCTTGTTGAGGTTCCTCCGTTTAAGACTGTGATTGCCGGATACCCCTGGTTTTCTGAATGGAGTAGGGACTCATTAATCTCGCTTCCGGGATTAACACTTGTTTGGGGTGATTTGGAAGGGTGTGAGTCAGTTTTAAAGCGGCTTTTCTCTCTGTTTTCGGATGGAAGGCTTACCACAAACTTGGAGGGTGGTTTAAATCAAACATATGATTTTGACGGTGCGGGATGGCTTATCGACCGGGTTTACCAGTACTTGAAGTATGCTGGGGAATCCAGTGGGGAGGATTTGGTTGAGGAGAACAAAAAGCATTTGTCAGAAATCATCGAATTCTACTCAAATCACGTAAGGGGTGGATTGGTAAGGCATAAGTCCGGGACTTGGATGGACACCATCAAACGGGATAATGCAGTTGAAATACAGGCTCTCTACTATAATTCCCTCAAAATCTTTGAAAAAATATCTGATTTATACGGACTTAAACCACCAGGAAAATTAGATGTTTCAAGAGAAGCTGAAGTATTGAAAGAAGCCTTCAATAAAGCATACTACACTGGAGAATACCTACATGACACTTATGAGCCTAAAGATACTGCAGTTCGGCCTAACCAGCTGATAGCAACCTCCCTAGACTATACTATGCTCGATAAGGGGCAGGTGAAGAGAATACTGGAAGTTTGCGAGGAAAAACTTTTAACTGAGCTGGGTTTAAAAACCATTGAATCTCAAGATCCGAGGTATCAAGAAACTTATCTTGGCAACCCTAAGGAGCGGGAGCTTGCCTACCACAATGGGACTGTCTGGCCTTGGCTTATTGGGCCATACGCGAAAACTTATGTTAAGGTTCATGGTCGGAAAGGAAGGAAAAAGTTGAAGTCTTATCTCAACTCTTTTTTCAGGAAGACTTTTGGCGTGAGTGGGCTGGGATACATTAATGAAGTATTTGACGCAGAGCCACCCCACAATCCTTGTGGCTGTATTTCACAGGCTTGGAGTATTGCAGAACCAGTCCGGGCTTTTTTTGAAGACGCGTTGGGTTGGAAACCCCTGTTTGAAAAGGATTTTAGTTAAAAGGGGTCGTCATCGTCGTCATCGTCGTCATCGTCGTCGCCGTCATCTGAAATCTTTTCTGCGGCGCGATACGCAGGCTTGGTGCTTTCAAGGAATTTTGAGTCGGGAACAAG
>JBDRAY010000002.1:0-9105 GCA_043823295.1 Methanobacteriota archaeon
AGTCACTGTTTTCTGACTGTTTTTTTCCATGTCTCTTAAAGTGATCATTTTTTCCTTTTCCTCCTTCTCCCAGACGATGACGACCCACCCTGACCCCATGTTTGAAGCCTGCTCTAAAGTCTTTTTAAGTTTCCTACCAGAAACATCAAGGTCGACAATAAATTCACTTTCACTCAGATTTCGGACTAATTCACCAGCAACCTTAATGGCATAGCCGTCCGACTTCCCGCTCACTGAAGCCACCACAACAACCTTTTTTTCAGGCGGTTTAAGTTTGCTTTGAAGGATTAAGGCCTCGCACACCCTGTCGAAGCCGAATGCAAAACCCACGGCAGGAGTCTTAGGCCCTCCGAAAACTTCGATCAGATTATCGTATCTGCCCCCCCCACAAATCTGGTTTTGAGCTCCAAGACCGGAAACCCTAATTTCAAAGACTGTTCCAGTGTAATAGTCCAACCCCCTGACGATGCCGAAATCGATTGTGTAGGCTATTCCTGCAGAGTCGAGAAGGATTGCAAGATCCCTTAATTCTGAAAGGGCTGCTAGTGCTTTATCAAATCCCTTCAGGACTTTCTCAGCCTCGCCTAAGGATTTCTTACCCCCTGAAATCTTGATTAATCTTTCGAAAATCTCATCATCCAAAACCTCTTTTACGCCCTCGCGCTTGCCCTCGTCAAGGAGTGTGATCAACTTCCCCGAAACCTTATCGTCGACACCAAGCTCTTCAAGCAAGCCTCGGACTACTCCAAGGGAATTAATCTGTAATTCAAACTCAAGCCCTAAACGCTTAAGACACTCGCAGGCCGCGTAAATTGCAAGCGCGTCGGAAAAAACGCCGGAAACCCCTAAAAGCTCGACTCCCAACTGGTAAAACTCCCTGTACCTCCCCTTCTGAGGCTCCTCATACCTGAACATGGGCCCAAAGTAGTAGAGCCTCAACGGCTTGGGCAGATTCCTAAGCTCGTTTGAAAACATCCTTGCCACGGACGCGGTAAGCTCGGGTCTTAGACAAAGCTTCCTCCCCCCCTTGTCATCGAAAGTGTACATCCTGTTTTTAATGTCTTCACCGGACTTGAGTTCAAAAAGCTCGGAGTATTCGAATATCGGGGTTGAAATCTTTTCGAAGTTGAAGCCTTCCAAAACATTTGACATCGTCTTCTCGACGTATTCCCTATCCCTCATGACGGTGGGTGTGAAATCCCTTGTGCCCTTCGGGTTTTCAATCTTCATTCCTGGTTATTTTTATATTCTTTGAATACTTATACCTATAGTCTAGGAAACATGGCTTCAAAAACTAAGGGTAAGGGGAAAGCAAATACTAAACAGACTACTTCAAAGTCTAAGACGGCAAAGACGATTGAATTGAGTCAAACAGCATTCATAATACTGATTGTACTCGCTGCCGGCGGATTGTATATGGTTTACACTCTGTCCAAAGGTTCAGTTGAATCCGGCCGAGGACTCGGGAAAAACGCCGTGGCAGTAAACGACGTTGTAGTACTAAATTTTGTGAGCCGCCTTTCAAACGGATCCATCGTGGACACGACCATCGAGCAAGTCGCAATAGACGAGAACATTTACAGCATGAATTATGAATATTCGCCGATTATTTTCACTGTCGGGAAAAACCAGATTATTGCGGGTATTGATTCTGGGGTTATTGGATTGCGCGAGGGAGAGACGAAGAAGATTACGGTACCTCCTGAAGCCGGTTTCGGCGAATACAACGAGCAGCTAATTCAGCCCGCGCTAAAAATATATCCCATCGACAGGTATTCTGAAATGCCTTTAATCCAATTTCAATCTGTTGTTTCAGATCCGCCTCAAGCCGGGGAAACGATAGTTGACGTGAATGTTCCTTGGCCCATGGAAATCGTAAGCGTTACAGACGAGTTGGTGTCATTCCTCTACACACCCGAGGAAGGAGCGTTCTTCGAAACCAGTATTGGTCTTGCAATCGTGGTGAATGTCACCGAAGATAAGATTTGGATTATGGAAAACCCTGTTGACGGATCTGTCGTGAGCACTCAGTTGGGTTCGGCAATTGTTAAAACCCACAATGAGACGATGTTCCTGCTCGACTACAATCATCCTTTAGCTGGAAAAACCCTCCACTATGAAGTCACTGTAGAGGGGGTAGTCAAGCTTGCGGGGGGATAATATTTTCAAGCTCCTGGAGGAGGTCCTCGGTCTTGACACATGCCACTAGTTCAGGCCGCTTTGGATGGCCGGTAGGCTGATCGAGCAACAAATAGTTCTTGTGGTATAAAATAGGAGTTTTTCCAGCCATCATATTCCTCCTGAAAGAATCCTCCCACTTAAAATCTTATAATCATCCCAACTTAAAGATCCATTCTGGTTCTTTTTAATCAACTCGTCGATTTTAAGATAATGCTCCTCGGATATTTCCACTTGCTGGTAGGTAGTGTAAAACAATGAGCTTATCTTTGTTGCGAGTCTGGAATGGCAGGTTAATTCTGTGAACTTTCCAACCTCATAATCGTATTTGAATGTGGTTGCTGAGATAAGGTTTTTCTGACCGTTACTCTCCCACCAAGTAAATCCAGTAAACTCGATTAACCCTCCCTTCCGAGGGTTAACCCAAATCTCGCTTGAATATCCCTCTTTTCCCTCAACTACGTAGTGGGCTCTCGAATCTATCGGCCATTTTACGAGGGGTTCGCTGACAATAAGCGTTAATCCAAAAGGATTATCCTTATTTAGTGCTGAGGGAATAGTCGGTTGAGATATTTGGGACTGCTTCTCATATACTGCTTCCTCGATGAACCCCACTCTTTTGTCTGACGGTATAAAGTATCTCTCAAAGTAGAAATATTTGATTTCTCCGCCAGGTTGGTCGTAACTCCCCACAAAATGTTCAACACTCCCTTTCGGCTTCCAAAAAACTATCGTATTCACTGCAGTGTCCCCAACAATTACGTGGACTGGCCAGTATTCGGATCTCAAGTAATCCAATACTTCTGTCAAATCAACTTGCATGTCGATTAATTCCTGGATAGTCCTCAGTTCAACGGAGACTAAACTGGGCTTTCGTTTCAATGAATTCAGGATTGTCTGGTTTATCGTCGCTCTATTAGCATACAGGAAGTGGTATGTCGGGTCAATAAAGTCCAAGTCCAAACTCCTGTTCGCATCCAAGGCAATCCTTGTACCCCCAACTTCCTGGAGTAGGAGAATGGACTCACCCTCGTTTGAATTTCTGATTACGTAATCGATTGAATCACTCAAACCCTTAGACTGGCGTGGACTGTATTGAGTGATTATGCTGGCACTCGAAACATTAATCAGGTAGTAGGTTAAGGCAATTATCACTGCCAGCACAATAATCTTATTCTTTGAAAAAATTATTCTCTTAAAACCCAATCCCCCCAAGATGGCCAGGTAGGGGAGTATTAAGGTGAAGTAGGAGGGATAAACCCTTCTCTGGATCAGCACCGTGAATAAAACGTAAAAGACTGGCAGAAAGATCATACCAGACCAACAATCCTTTTTCACCCAGTTTAAAAGACCCCCACCACCCCCTAGTTTACTAGTCGATAATATTGCGTAGATTCCTACAAGTGATAGTAGAGTAATCACTTTCTCCCCGATAAAGAACTCTTTTAGAAAAAAAAGCCTCAAGTAAATGGGTTCAGGATCTTCTTCCAAGGCAAACAGTATCACACTATCGATGAAGTTTGGAATGAATAATATAATTAATAATGGGGCCGTTGCAAGCACTCCATAAAAAAATTTCCTGTCTTTTTCAAGAATTGATCGAATAGTGAGGAAAGAGAAAATTATGAATGAGTTAAGTCTCGTAAATACACTTAAAGATGCGATAAATCCTGACTGACTTCTCTTGCCCTCACTGTGAAGGTAAAAAGCGGTCAGATTCAATAGGGTGGCTGCCATGATGCCTCTCATGGTGTGCGAGTAAATGTGGAAGTATTTTGAGAACAAAATAATCAGAAGGCATGCTAATACTCCTACGTGTCTCTCATATTTTTCACCGAGAGCATAAACCAGTAGAAGCATTAGAAAGCCAGATGCGAGTGGTATTATCTTGATTGCCGTGTAGCTTTCCCCGAAAAACCTAAATACGATTGCCGTAAGGTATGTGAACATCGGGGGGTGTCCGAGGAAAAAATCCTTGTATGGAATGTATCCCTCTGATACTAGTTTTGCCTTGTAGAAATAGATGTTTTCGTCGTCTAGACTGTCTTCAACTTGGAAGCCGAAAATGGCTATTGGGATGTATGCTACTGCGAGGAAGAGTGCAAAATAGGCCTTTTTGAATTTGAAAAGTGATTTCAATTCAAAAACCCCCTTTAAAAGTCTCCTAGATTCATCTGTTTCCCAAGCCCCTTAAGCTCGTCTTCACTGTATCCTAAGGACTCAAGGATTCGAAACACTGCGGGAATGAGTTGATTGTTCACATAGTATTCTGCGTCATAATCTCCTTCATCTACAAAGTCGATTATCCGCGCCCGATCGCTGATACTTGAACCCTTCCTCGTCTGGATGTAAGTGATTATGTCACCTTGCTTAAACTCTCTACCCTTCTTCATGGCCTTTCTGACAGCTTGGATGTGGGGTCCCTCATTCACGTACTCGCCAAGGCTTCGCGTCATCTGAGTGTTAATCGCAAGATCTGCTAGAGGTACGCCTCCACCCTTAATCTCTTCAACCACCTTCTTCACAATCTCAGCGGCCTTGTCAGGATCCTTATCCTTAAGCAGCGCATCCAAAACCTGTTTTTGAGTCTCCTTGGCAGTGCGACACCAATCCCGCCTGCGAGTCTCAAGGCCTTTAATAGTAAGCTTCCCCTGCTCATCCATCAAAGCATATCTCTTCTTAGTTATGAATATTCCGCTAGTATAGAACCCTTCGAATTCAAGGTCCATTGCTTCAGGAAGCTCTTTATTGATCTTTTTCTGAAACTTCTTCGCTTCTGATACGATCCCGTCTTTTCCCCCCGCTTTTGTGATGTAGACGGAGTCGGTATCCCCATATATGACTTCAAAGCCGTCTTTTTCGGCGAATTCCATGGCCTTGTGAATGTAGTCCCGCCCCCAAGCAGTGATTGACTCAGCACACTCCCTACAATACCATCTCGCACGCTCGAACCCGTAGTACCCGTACATGCTGTTTGCGATAAGCTTGAGCGCATTCTGCTGGACGTTTAAAAGCCGCTTCTCCCTCTCATCATCGATTTCTTTCATGCGAGACTTAACATTCATCCTCTTTTGGATGACGTCGCCTAAAACCTGGGGGATGAATCCTTCAACTTTCGTGCAAAATTTGTGGCCTGCAGGACTCTTGTTCTCCTCTTCCGGGCAGCAATCACACTCAAGCGTGTCCGGGTCGACGTTGTGTGAAATGATAATGCTCGGATACAATGATCTGAAGTCGAACAAGACTATGTTGTCGTGAATCCCCCTCTTAGGCTCGACGACAAACGCCCCCTCAAACTTTTCCTCCCCCGCACGCGAATCATACTGCTCTCCCGAAGGCCTGTTGGGAACTAAAATATTTCTCGAGTGAGCCTTCCTAATCAACAGGTTTTCAACTCTCTGGCTGGAACTCATCCTAGACGTCTCATAAATCGGCTGTCTAATAAACCTTGAAAGCTCGAATTCGAGGGGAAGAAGTTCCAGGGAAATCTCCAGAGTAGTTTTCACGTCGCTTAACGAGTATTCAACAAGCGTTTTGAACTCCCCAACGTCCGTTGAATCCCAAAACTTTGGAATGTCTTCATACTTAACGTCGGGCTTGACAATCCCGAACATGTGCTCGTAAACGTCTTCAAGACGGTAGCGTGGAATATTCAAAACCTTCCGGGCAATCGGGTAAACGTCGATGTGAGGCCTCCCAGTAATCCTGGCACCATTGTTCATTCCACGACGCTCCATCCTAAGCTCCCTACCATCGACACCCAAAGACAGTTTCACACCCGTCTTCACACTCCTCTCTTTAATGTAGGGAAAATCGAAGTTGTCTGAATTGTATCCGGTGATGATGTCGATTTTCCGCTCGGAAACAGTCTCAACAAACCTTCTAATCACCTCCGCCTCACTGTCGACGACCTCAAGGTAGTCAAGATCCAAACCATCCCTAGTCTTAAACGTCCAGACTCGCTCAAACCCTTTATTGTCTGCATAGCTTATCATTATGATGGGGTCCCTGTTAGGATTAGGTTCGCCTCTTTTATTGTAAACTTCAATGTCGACTGACGCAATGTTGAGCTCAACATCCTCTGCATGTTCCATTGGGATGATTTTCGAGTCTAACATGAATCTTCTGGTAAACGGAATGTCAGCCTCAAACACATTCACGGAGGATTCAAGGTTTCTCACATCCTCGCGAAGCTTTGGAACCTCTTTCGGGTGGGTTGAAACGATCTTCAAAACCTTGGTCTTCTTCCCCTTCCAACGCATCTCCACAACTTTCGTTTCCTGGACTTGGGAGAGGTTTTCCACCTCACTTTTAAGCTTTCCGACATCCTCGGAAGCCAAGGCGTAAAAATAGGGTTTGAAATCCGAGACTGTTTCAATGCTCCGTCCCTTGGAAGTCTTGTAGAATAGTCTAATTTGTGCCTTGTCCCCTACTGTTATGTAGTCTGAGTCTAATAGTGTTTTCATGCCCGAGTCGGTATTAATTCTATTTTGAGTAAAAATATGCGAGGGTTCTAAGATTGAATATTTTTATAAACATTAATCATAAGTGGTACTATGGTTTCAATCAGAAAAAACGACTTATACGTTGCAGGGATCATATTATTACTTTGCTTGTCTTATGGCGCCAACAAGTTCATCTCCCACGATAAGAAGGTCGAAGCATTCACAAGCCAATACGATAAAGTCCAGGTTGGCTGGGGGAAGATATTCAATTTAGCCTTAAACTTGTCTCAAGTCGAGGATGACCGCCTCAAGTCCACTTCACACTCCCAGCAATACAATCTCACTCTGTTCTCCCTAAAATTATACGATGAGGTGGGCCTAGTCTTCAACGGAATGCGCCCTGAAATGGAGGAGATGTGGCATCTTGGAGCCGCCCTTTCCGGGGAGGAGCAGGTGAAGGCCGCCGATGTTGTAACCTTGCAAAGAGACTATTATAATGCGTATGGGAATCTGATTATTGAGGAGGTGCGCCTTCGAAAGAAACTTAAGGAGTATTTGGAAATAAACGGTAGTTCAGGTCCCATTGAGCTTGGAAGTGCTAATCTTCAGAAGGTTTACGATGAGGTTTCCGGGTTTAGAAACAGGCCCATAGTCTCGTACGCCGAGTTCAAGGCGGTGGCAGAGGAAAACCGTTTTAACCCGTTCGCCTGGTAAGTGACGGCAAGTTTTCTTAAATTACGTGCGAAATGAAATTCCTGATCACGCTATCTAAGGAACATCCGACTCTCCCCTTGATGGAACTTAAAAGCGTCCTTGAAGGCGGGGGATTAAAGTATAAGATGGCTGACAAGGGTGAGGCTGGGGTTGTGCTGGCCGTAACTGGACGTGATGAATCGTTTCTCAAAAGGCTTGCTTTTTCAAAGACTGCGGTAAAGATTGTCGGAAAGCAGTGTGACGGGAAAAACCTAATTAAACTTGAAAAAATCATTTCAGACGGCTCTTTCCGAGTGAGCTCCTCTGACAAGGAGGTCGAGCGGAGTTTGGGCGCAAGGCTTTCCTCCAAGGGTTTGAGAGTCGATCTCGCAAGCCCTGACTTTAACGTTGTGGTTAAGGATGGTTTTGTCGGCATTGACGTTCCCTTAAACCGGGATTTCAATTCCCGCAAACCACAGCACAGGCCGTTCTTCCACCCCACGAGCATGCACCCGAAGTTCGCGAGGGTGCTCATAAACCTCGCCCGCGTAAAACCTGGGGAAGTCGTCTATGACCCATTCTGCGGGACCGGCGGAATACTCATCGAAGCCGGGCTTATAGGAATGAGAATATCCGGCTGCGATGTCGACCAGCAAATGGTTTCCGGTTGCAAGAAAAATCTCGGACACTATGGACTGTCCGGTGAAGTCGATAAGGCTGACGCGCTCACCCACAAAACCCGCGCAGACGCAATCGTAACCGACCCCCCATACGGGCGAAGCTCATACATGACGGGAAAAGATGCGCAACAACTCTATAAAAAATTCATCGCCCATGCAGCGGAAATCCTTACGAAAGGAAAACGGATGGTCCTGGTCGCCCCCAGCCAATACAAACTCGAATTCCCCGAATTCAAAGTCAACGACCACTACGACGTGCGCATGCACAAAAGCCTAACCCGCCGAATCTGGGTTACAAAGAAAATTTAAAAAATTATTTCGAAAAAGGCAGATGGAATACTCATTTTAATCAAATGGTCCTCTTATGACGCCTTGGTCTGTGTGTATTTTTTTATCTTGTGTAAATGTGTAGTATATGGTTATGTGGAGGTCAAAGGTGTCATATTTTTTTGGGTTATTAGTTACTCTGCCCGGGCAATTTATATTGAAATATTCTCCCACTTCCACGATATATCCGTTTGGGTAACGGATCAAACACGTGAAATTATATTGATTTCGACTATACACTGCAACATGAGTGATGTCGATAGTACCCCCGGCACCGTTTGTAAAAGTAGCATCTAGGGTACCATTAGTAGTGAAGGAAACCAGAGAGAGTGGTGCTTTGAGACGGGAGAAACTAACTCTGCCCGGATCTGACATACTTTTGGGCGGACTTGGATAAAAGATAACTGAGCTTAATAGTAAGAGAAATATTACGAAAAGCAGATTATTTTTCGAAATCAATTTGTAACGCCGTTTATATCCCTTGTACAACATTTTCCCAGTTATGACTCCTATGAGTTGGAATAATACGATATATATGGAGATGCTGATTGTCAATAAAATATAAGCTCCTAGTATCTCACGCTTAAGAGAATAGATGAAATCTATGAACAGGATCTTATCAAAGAACCATACTAATCTGGGGAAAAAGAAGCTAAGTAAGGGCTCGACCTCAAAGATTATAGTCATTAATGCCACGTGTTCCCAGATAAAAAGCTTGCATAGGATAACACTCTTCTTAAAGGTATTTCTAAAAATAAAGACAAACACACCGAGAATAAATG
>JBDRAY010000003.1:0-5714 GCA_043823295.1 Methanobacteriota archaeon
GGCCCTCATCTCGACGTTCAAAAATATTAATGTCGCTGCCGTCAAGTCGTCTCCAGTCGGCACCGAATACCGTACGCGAAGCGTCGAAGTCGTGGCCGGGGAAAACAGGACTGAAACCGTCCACAAGGAATACGGCTGCTATTACAAACTCGACGTATCAAAGGCTTACTTCAGTCCTCGCTCCGGAACCGAGCGCAAGCGCGTAGCAGACCAGGTCGAAGACGGGGAGCGCGTGCTCGTACTTTTTGCGGGTGTGGGGCCGTTTTCAATACTCATCGCCAAATCCCACAGCCCTAAAGAGGTTGTCGCCGTCGAGCTTAACGAGGCTGCCTGCGACTACATGTTGTGGAACGTCGCCCGCAACAAGGTGGACGTGAAAGTGGTTTGTGGGGATGCGAAAGTGGAGACGCCGAAGCTCGGCAAGTTCGACCGCATCGTAATGCCGCTTCCCAAGGACGCAGGCGACTTTCTTGGTGTCGCCCTTCCAGCTCTTGCGCCAGAAGGCGTCGTCCACTTCTACACGTTCGCCCACGACACCAACGAAGCCGAAGAGAAAGTGAAATCCAAGTCCAAGGAACTTGGCTATAAAATAAAACTCCTCGACTCAGTCGTCTGCGGCAGCTACAGCCCCTGTCTTTCAAGGACGTGCATTGACTTCACTCTTAATTGAATTATCGTCCTATAATTTTTCATGCACAAAGAAAATCCCCCGTCAACTCACGTTCTCAAGCCTCCTGCCGAGCTTGAGAATCTTTTCTCGGGACTCACCGAGCTTCCAGCTTTTATGAACTTTGATGAAGGGCCTTTTTCGGCTCGGTATGGTCCGTGTTTTATTGCCGGGGCGGAAGGCGTCTTCGGTCGTATTAGCCTCGCATTATACCGCAACTTGAAGTACGAGCGTGACAGCTTGATTTTCAACTGGCGTCCGCAGGAGGAGGGTGATGGAGTCCACATCGAGCATAATGATTTGAGTGTCCCCTATCCGTCGCGGGTTTGCTGTACAAGCTCTCATAAATCCGCCAACGGTCAGTGGTCTCACGGCATTGACGACGCCCCATTCGACAAGCGCGAGCCGACAGTACTCACATACGCCAGAATTGCCACCCTCCTTATCCCCCGCATGAGGTTTCGGGGATTCGACTCGGAACTCTTGGAGGAAGCAAGTGAGGGGGAAATCTTAGCGGAGATGGCGCGTTGTGGACTGCCCGAACCCGAGCAGCTTCTTCAACAATTTCAGAATTCTGCGGTTGACTGTTTGACTGGCGAGCAATTCGATGCAGTCTACCGGCCGCCGTGGCGAGAAGGGCAAGAACAGCCTCCCCGGTTACCACGAAAGCCTCCTGAATTAACTGAACAGTAATCTAGATTTCTTGAGGGATGGTAGTTTCCGGTTTCAATCCTTTTGCGAATGTTCGCGCATCTTCCAAGTCCTGCTTGTTTGGCCGTCCCTTGCTTATTCCTCCGAATAGCTTTAGGGGACCCCAAGTGTCCCAGCCGGGGCACGTGAATTCCCCCACTACTGAGTATCCTTTACCTTCCAACTTTCCCTTTAACGCGGTGTGATACATTCTTGTTGGATATCCCGACGTCGAGAATATGAACGCCCGGGTGAATTCGCTGGGCGCAAGCGAGTCGGCAAGATTTAAAATATTTTTGTGGTGGCGCAAGTACTTTATACCCGAGCCGAAGCCGAGAAGGTCGTATCCTGAAAGCGTGCGCAGGTCAACTTCCTCGGGCTTTTGCACTATAACACCCAACTCTCCCGCTATCGCCTCGGCGACTTTCAAAGTGTTTCCGTGGTGGACGCTCTCGCAGATTATGGCGGCGTTCATTTCCATCCTAACTTAGATTCAAGCTTTTAATATCTCGTATTCCGCGTTCCTTGGGTCTCTTTTTTTGATTGTGAGGTCTTCCCTTCCAGCCACGAATTCATCAATTAATTTTAAGGCATTAGGTATCGACTGTGGATGCGTCCATGAGCTGTTGTCGCAGTAAACCATCCCCTCGCTTCTAACTCCCGAGAAAATATTGTCGAGTGCATGAATTCTTTCTTTCTCAGGAATTGCGTGGAGCACACCGTTAGCCACCACTACGTCGCAGTCGGGTATGAATGATTTGGTGATGTCTCCTTGTGAAAAACTAAGCTTATCCAAAACTTCGCCTTTGGGGCGGACGCAGTGTATCCCGCAGACTTCAAAACACTCTTCTAAAGCTTTTTCCCCGAAGAAGTGTTCGACTTGAAGCCTTCTCGCGAACATAATCCTCTCCGGATTCGGTTCGATGAAATCAGTCCCGACGAAAACTAACTCGCTCGTATCCACGCCGTGAACGTGCTCTAATTCCACGGCCTGTGCCGCCAACTCTTCGCCGTTGTAGGCGCCAATAGACCAAATTTTTTTAGCTCCCGGATGCTTGCCTAAAAACTTTGCAAGCCTCTTGTTCTGTCCCATGTAATTGAACCATCCGACAGCACCCTGCCATACTCCGACCCGCCTTTGAAACTCATCCCAGTCGTCCTGCTCGAAGTCGAATCCGTATACTCTGTCACAAAACTCCTTCAAGCCCATCTTCTTGTCTCTTGCGAATCCCGCGCACCTTTCAACCAGCGACCCCTCATCCATCGTGACTTCCCCCAGCGCGGGTAGCCGCTCGTCAGGATAGGGTATCTCGCTTTGCGCGAATGCGAGACGCAATGCCAACTCAACTTTTCCCGGTACTGAATTCCAGTTTGCGGGTACGGCATGCAAAAGAGCGGGGCTCCCCTTTCGCCTGGCTCCGTGAGTGAGATCCGGCATGACGCCGACGTCGTCGAACAAGCCGACGACATAATCCATGACCAATTCGTTGATTCTGCATTCTCCTTGGCCTATCCACTGGTCTGCTTCCCGCCGGAATTCCTTTATGAAAAAGTCCTCTATTTTCTCGTTACCAGCCCAATCAAGGCGGCGTGACCTTGAGAAGTAGTCTGTTTTCGTGGCCTCCCGTATTACTTCCCGCCACGCGCCTTCGTCGGCGTATGCGTCTACACCGTTTGCAAGAAGTATTTTCGGATGACCTTCGGAATGTCTTTCCTTAAAGACCATAATAGTAAAAAATACGGGCTTAAGCTAAATTAAATAATCGTCTAACTCAATACTTTACCGCAGTGATTACCGAAATCCTCAAGGCCACGGCTGTTCTTCTAGTCATGATCAATCCCATGGCCAAGATTCTTGTAGTGCTTGCGCTCGCGGAAGGTAGGAAGCGCCACGACACGCAAGGTCTGGTGTTGAAATCCAACGCCGTCGCAATCTGCGTCATATTCACATTCGCCATCTTCGGGACATTCATCCTTGCCGAAATCCTCAACATAGGAATAGACGCTCTCCGGGTCGCTGGAGGATTTGCCCTCTTCGTCATAGGCTTCGACTACTTGTGGCGCGGTGAACTTCGCATTTTAACGCAGATCGAGCGGCTCGAGGAGATTGCGGTAGCCCCTGTCGGCACGCCCTTGATTGCAGGCCCCGCAACGATTACAGCGGTCATCACTTTATCGGCGGTTTACGGGATTCCCGTAGTTTTAATCGCCTCGCTTCTGGCCGTCCTTGCAAACACCGTTATTATGCTTGCCGCAGTCAGGATTTCGAGCGTATCAAGCAGGCTCTTGCACAGCCTCATCCGAATCATCGGATTATTCATAATGAGCATCGGAACCCAAATGATCCTGGTCGGGATAAAAAACTATTTTATGCTATGACGCCTCGCAGGTCGAAGTAGGTTGCTTTTTCGACTTTTACTTGGATGTTTTTCCCGAGCACGTCTTTTTCGGACTCTATTACTATTGGCTTGTAGTGGTTGTTTCTCGCGGTGTATGTGCCGTCCGCGTTTTTCTGGGAGGCGAGGGCTTCCCCCTCCCAGCCAACCCACTTCCTGTTTTGTTCAAATCCAACTTCCTTGAATAATTCATTCAAGATTCTGGATCTTCTCTTTGTCTCCCTGCCTGGAAGCCCGGAAATCCCTGCCGCCTTGGTCCCCGGTCTCGGCCAGAACCGGCTCACATTCAACACGTCTGGTGAAACTTTCCGGATCAATTTCACAGTCTCCTGGAAATCCTCCTCGCTCTCGGTCGGATACCCTGCAATCACGTCCGTCGAAATTGTGGTGTCGTACGCTCTCCTGAAGGCCTCGACCACATAATTATAATCTGTTATAGAGTATTTTCTACCCATGTCAGATAATATTTTATCACTTCCAGATTGGACGGGGACGTGCAGAAACTTGTATACCTTATCATCTTTGAAGGCGTTGACGAGCTCGTCAAGATTGGCAAGCACATGGTTTGGATTGGCCATGCCCACCCGCACCTTGAAATCACCAGATACCTCCACGACCTTGTCTAAAAGCTTAGCAAGGTTCGTTGCCAAGTCCAATCCGTAGGCGCCGTTGTCCTGACTAGTTAGCCAGACTTCCTTCACACCATCAGAAACCGCTTCCTTGACCTTTCCAACAATTGCTTTTGGCGGATACGAAACTAAATTCCCCCTCGCCTTCTTTGTAATACAGTACGTGCACGAGCCGAGACAGCCTTCAGACAGCTGGATTATCTCAACATACGGATTCGCCCGGATTTTAGGCAGGCAGATTTTGTCTCCTGCCACAGATATTTTCACATACCGGAATCCTTTCGAAACTGCTTCCACCGCAGCCACCGCATCCCCGCTGTTAACACCGATGAAAGAGAAATCCAGATAATCATCAACAATAGACTGGTTGGCTGCGGGAAGACATCCTGAAACCACTACTCGCCTCCCCTCAGAAGAAAGTCCCCCCAATCTTTTCCGAATCTTGTTTTCGGTCGGGGACTTGACAGTGCACGTGTTTACGAGGATGACTTCACCATCCTCCCCCACACTAAACCCGTGAGCTTCCAGCAAGCCAGCTATGTGCTCGCCGTCAGCCTGGTTTGTGGCGCACCCGTATGTTTCGATGGAGACCTTCATCGTAAGGCTTATATTACTTGAAGTAATGGTATAATATCATGCGCGCTTGGATTACACTTCTTTTAATCGTTTTTCTCGCAGGATGCGTGGGCCCTCCCGGTAGTGGCCGAGAGTTCATTTGCAGTGACGGTTCAATAGTCCACTCGCCCGACTCATGCCCGAGGAAACCTTCGACGACTTCAATAGTTACGACTTCAACTTCCTCAACAACCACAACAATTAAACCCGATGATTTTTTCTCATTTGAATCCGAGAGTGGGAATTGTGGCGGATTCGCAAACGTTTCAATAAAAGTGATTGGAAACAAAATTCAAGTTTCAGGTTCCGTTGAGACTCCATCACCCTGCTATGACCTTTCCGCTACACACGCAATAAACGAGACGGAAATACTGATAGGGCTTTCCGCCCGCTCTCACGGAGGAATCTGCGTCCTCTGCATTGGATCAATTCCTTTTTCGGCCGGGCTTTCTGAGGTTCCTCCCGGAAGCTACGTGGTTCGCCTAGTCTTTGATGGAAAGCTTCTTTTGGAGTCGGAGGTTAAGGTTCCGTTTGAAGAGCCGGCTTCTTCGACTTCCACCATGAAAGCGGAAGTTGCCCTCCTAGATGTATCAACCCCGAAAATCTTTATCTCGGCTGTTAATTTTGACGCGCCCGGCGACGACCGGAAGAATCTGAACGGCGAGTGGGTTGAAGTCTCAAACTCTGGCCTAGCCTTAGCCGACTTTTCAGGCTGGA
>JBDRAY010000004.1:0-12770 GCA_043823295.1 Methanobacteriota archaeon
TAACAGAAGCGAGAAAGTAGGTTCCGCAACCAACTACCAAAGGCCCGACCGAACTAGTGCAGGTACACTTCCCGGCCACTACGTAAAGGCTACGGGAGATGGGGTTTCCTATATTGTGGAAGTCACCTTTAAAGACAATCCTAATCTAAATTATATAGTTAGAACCAAAAACGAAGAAGGCTTAATCTACGTTCAAGTACCGCCTCAAAGCTACGAGTCGGAAATTACTGTAAAGTCGGAGAACGGGACGACTTACAATCCACTAACATTTACTTCAAACAACTTCTACAATAACTTACCCCAGTCAATCGAAAACGGTTTTTACGTTGAACATGACTTTGAGGTTGAGGGTGTGGAAATCCTGGGATCCGAATCCCCACTACACCAAGACCCCCCTGCCGACGTAAAACCCCACTGGGAGACACGATATGAAGAAGCCGAACCTCTGGCTGAATCACAAATAACTGACGTTGAAGACAAGGCTAAAGGAATCCTCGAGAGAATAATCGAGTGGATTAAGAAGTTTGTAGGCTCATTTAAGTCAAAAAGTGATCAAAGTTCAGATCGAAGAGACTCAGTAGTCTGCAATCCACCTTACATAAGGTTTGAAAAAAGTTGTTGTCTTGACGAAAACAACAATAAAATATGCGACAAAGACGAACACTGATTCTGTCGATAACCTTTCGGAAACCACCCGATTTTTTTATTGTCTACGCACGCCAATTATCATGGAAAAAATTGCCCTATTGTTTGGGGTTGTTTTAACAGTTTTCCTTGCAGGATGTATTGGAGGAAATTCAAAAGTCGTTGAGGAGGTTGGGATACTATCCGGCAGTAGTCCAACTAAAACCTTTGTTATAACGGGTGAAAACTTCAAGTTCTTAATGGACGGTCAGGAAGCACCCGCATTGAGAGTTGCGCATGGGGATAAAGTTCGAATCGAGTTTACGAGCACTCAAGGATTCCATGACTGGGTTGTGGATGAATTCAATGCAGCAACCGAGAAAGTAAGTGAAGGTGGATCAACTTCAGTGGAATTTATTGCAAGTGAAAAAGGCACTTTCGAATACTATTGTAGCGTGGGAGACCACAGAGCGCAAGGAATGGAAGGAAATCTAATTGTTGAATAAAGCCGCAAAAATATTCCGTAAGGACTTAAAAAAAAGTTTACGAAATTCAGGAATAAATCACATCCAGATTCGATAAGTCAACTAGGTTGAATCTTAAACTCTCTCGCACATTTTTATCCATACCATGAAAAAGATGCTACTTTTTTTAATGGTTTTTTCCACTCTCATAATCTCATTCATGTTTTTTACAAGCGATGATTTACCACAAAATGTTTCAATTATCCTAGAGCATGTTTCTGAGGATCCGGATCCGTATCCGACATCAAGCTTTGATTATGAGGCTGAGGTTGGGGGTTATCGGGGGAAGCTCGATTACAATTCATACTATACGGCATATACTTTGAGGGCGCTTGGCATTCCAATCCGTGTGAACGCTTCTGAAAGGGAGAAGGTCGAGATCGTTTGCGACATACTCTCGTATTTCGACAACAACTTTAAGTATTTGATGGACTTCGAAGATGAAACTAAAAATGTCAGCGAGACCCTCATTGAGGGCGGAGGTGATTGCGAGGACTTCACGATATTATTCATGTCTCTCATTGTTACGGCAGGCATCCCCCGAGATGACGTTAGGGGGGTTAAAACTTACGTCAACTTCACTGGAACTCCAGTAGTGCACATGTATCCTGAAGTTAGGTTTACCGTATCTGACAAATTTGTTTGGCTTCCCATAGAAGTTACAAAGGACTTGAAAACAAACCGGCTTTATAACACGAAAAACGTGGGGAGATATCTGACAAGAAACTTCAGAAACATTAGAAGATACTACTGGTTCGGTTTCAACGGAGCAGGTGTATTCAACAACAATACCGAGCAAACAAGAGAGATTGAAGTTGAATGGAATGAGTGGGGGGAAATTTCCAAGAGTTTCCAGTGCGAATAACAGTCAATTACAAAACGAGGAAAACCATTAACACCAACCAATCCAGGGGGGGTTAGGTTAGAATCAACGAATATGAATCGTATGTGTTTTTGACCGACATAATCTATCCTAATTGTGGCACTTTCTCTCGTAAAGTCTTTGATAGTGGTATCCTTGCCAATATTCCCTCAATTATCGCTTTGCCTTATTACGGAATCGATTATTTCACTCAATTGACATTACTGTTCAATTACCATTCATCTGAATAGTTGCTGTCATCTGCATTGAAGTAGTCTTCAGATTGTATTTCCTCGACAGTGTCACATTCATCGTCTATAACCCTCGGATCCTTCCGATTTAACATATTTTGCTTTTTCGTTACAGCCTTCTTCTTTAGTGCATCTTTCTTTGCCATTTACTTCACCTCTGCTATGCTTTCACAATATTTTCCCCTTAATGCTCTAAACAGTCTTCTCTCCAAGCGCAATTCAGCTGGTCGCAGAAGTCTTTCGCGGTCCCAAAACAGTCAATATTTCCTTCTGCCAGTTGTATGGATTTTATCAACTCGGTTTTATCCATACCTCCCTTCACTTTCATACCTAATTCTTTAGCCCTTTTTTTAATATCACTCATTTTCATTGCCATCACCCATATCCTGTTTTACACATTTTTTTATTTCATTCACCATCTTCTTATTTTCCACTTTGATGAAAATGGGTTCAGTATATTCGAATACATCCCCCCTGTAGTTCCTGAGAGTGAGTTTATTTTTCGTCTTCTTCACGAGATAGTCTGGTTGAATGGGTATCTTCCCCCCTCCACCCGGCGCGTCAATAACAAACTGGGGCGCACACAACCCTGAAGTGTGTCCTCTAAGATTTTCGATGACGTTCAAGCCCACTTCTAGTGGCGTCCTGAAGTGTTCGTTTCCCCGAGCTAGGTCGCACTGGTAGAGGTAATACGGTTTCACCCTCATTTCCACGAGCTTTTGCATAAGCTCTTTTATCACCGCTGGGTCATCGTTGACCCCTTTTAAAAGAACAGTCTGGCACCCCAATGGGATGCCTGCATCTGCGAGCATCCCGCAGGCTTTTCTGCTTTCTTGTGTGATTTCTCTCGGATGGTTGAAGTGAGTGTTTACGTAGATTGGGTGGTATTTCTTAAGCATCGTGCACAGTTCGTCAGTTATTCTTTGGGGTAGAGTGCAGGGTACACGCGTCCCAATTCGTATGATCTGGATGTGAGGTATGCTTCTTAGTTCCTTGATTATTACTTCAAGGAAGCTGTCGTTTAGCATAAAAGGGTCGCCGCCTGAAAGGATGACATCTCGAATCTGAGAGTTCTCTTTTATGTAGTCTATACCCTTCAATATTTGGTTCATTGTTATCTCCTTTAACGGGTCTCCGACTCTCCTCTTACGGGTGCAGAACCTGCAGTACATCGCACACTGGTTGGAGACGAGTAAAAGAACTCTGTCTGGATAGCGGTGTACTAGTCCGGGGACTGGGGAGTCTCCTTCCTCATTTAACGGGTCTTCCACGCCGAAGTCTTCTAACTCTAGTTTGTCGGGAATGCATTGCCTCCAAATGGGGTCTCCTTCTCGTTCAATAAGGCTTGCGTAGTATGGGTTTACGCGCATTGGGAATACGTTGACCACTCCTTTGATTTCGCCCCTTTTTGGTCTGCACCGTTCGGGGAGGTCGCCGGGCCTGTTAATGCTTTTGGCAATTAAACCCCTCCAATCCATTGTTTCCTCTTTACCGATTCGTTTCACGTAAATGATTTTATCGCTTTTCTTGTTGTAGAAATCACGTATACTGGCTTCCTGAGTGTACCCGCACTTTTCGTAAAACTTCCGGGCGCTTGAATATGAAGGATCAGATTCTGTTTCTGCCACAATCATCCTCACCCCCTCTTGTTGCATCTCCCCTTCAATGTATGACTGAAGTAGCTGGCCAATTCTTTTCCCCCTGTTTTCGGGAACTACCACAATCCAATAGAGTTCAAATAAGTCTTCGGCTATCGAGTCAGAGCCATAAGAGGCGAAACCGGCAATGCGGTCGCCTTCTCTGGCGCATATGAACTTGTACGTTTGTTTACCGTTAAAGTATTCCTGCAGACATTCCATGCAAGTCGAGACGTCTTCCTTGTCGAATTCTGGAGTGGAATTCAAGATTTCTTTCATTTCTTGAAAATCCTCTTTTAAGGCGGGTCTTATGTCCATCTAACGTCCTCCAATGCGTATTCAATAATACTCTCTACTAATTTTTCGTATGTCAACCCCCCCACCTTCGCGGAGCGGGCTACTCCTGCGTCGGGGCCAATGTCGGGGTTTGGATTTACTTCAAGTATCCATGGTCCGTCTTCGTTCACCCTGAAGTCTACCCTACCATAGCCTTTAACGCCCATGAGGTGGTAGGCTTCCCTGGCGATTTCCTTTAAGTTGTCTGAAAGCTCGTGGTTTATTTTTGCGGGGCACTCCGGTATTGTGCCCTTGTATTGGTTGCTGTTTTCCACCCACTTCGCCTTGTATGATACTATCTGCTGGTTTTTAGCCATTCCCCCGAATTTTATCTCGGAGATTGGGAGGGGCTTTGGTTTTCCGTTCCCCAACAGGGCAACGTTGAACTCTCTCCCATCCACGTATTCTTCCACGAGGGCGGGTTGATTGTAAGTCTCGATTACTCTTGCAACAAGTTTATGTAGGCTTTTCTTGTCTTTTGCTACGGAATCGTATTTTATGCCGATGCTCCCGTCCTCCCGGCTCGGCTTGACGATAACGGGGTAGTTTAAGTCGTTATCTAAGTCGTCCTCGTTTTCCGCAACATAGAATTCGGGCGTCGGCAGGCCGTGGTAATACAATATCTTTTTTGTGTGGGCTTTATCCAAACACATTGTAAGAGCGTCGTGTCCGCTCCCCGTGTAGGGTATCTTCAGGACATCCAGCATCGCCGCAACGTGCGGTTCCATCCAGGCTTGACTGTGGAAGCCGTCGTCGCACAGGTTGAATGCAACATCAACGTCCATTTTACGAAGCTTGTCGAAGGCGTCTAAATCCATGTTCACGAAGGTGACGATGTGACCTAGTTCCTTTAATGCACTGGCTATGGGCTGTCTCATAGGGCTTTCGTCTCTCCCCTCAAAGTCTTTGGGGTATGTCTCCTCCAGAGAGCCTTCATCGAGATAGAGCACTGCAACCTTCATTTTATCGGGAGTGGGCTCCTCTTGATTGCGTGGTCGAGCACCGTATTGATTGTTTCATCGTATGTTAGGCCTGCTGCGCGGGCTGCTGCTGGGAAGCGGCTGTTGGCTTTCGGGTTGGCTATCATCCCTGGAAGAGCGTTCACGTCGAGGACATTCGGGATTCCTTTTTCATCCAGGCGTAGGTCTATCCTGCACCAGTCTCGGCAGCCTAGGGCGCGGTATGTTTTAACGGCAACCCTGTTAATTTCTGTAGTGAGCGTTTCATCAAGGTCTGCTGGACAGCGAATGCAGTCGAGGGAATTCTCTGGCTTGTCCCATAACCATTTTGCCTCGTAGCTGTCAATACCCCTTGCCCCCTGCGGCAGGTCGTCGAAGACGACCTCAACAATCGGCAGCACATTCGCCTCATCGTTGCCGAGGATTGCGACGGTGAACTCCCTGCCCGGGAGAAATTCTTCTACGAGCACTGGCTGCCTGTAGGTTTCAAGTCGCTGGAGGACGCGCTCGGAAAGCTCGTCGTGTGTGTCTACGACGGAGTCTTCGAATATTCCCTTGCTTGAGCCTTCGGAGACTGGTTTCACGATTGCGGGCAGTGGAAAGCCGTTTTCGCTTAGTGGGGGTTTATCATAGACTTTGAATCTTGGGTTAGGTATGCCGTAGTATGATAGTACCTCTTTGGTTTTGGCTTTGTCTAATGTCACGGCTAATGTGAGGGGTCCGCTGCCGGTATATGGGATGCCGAGCATTTCGAGCATGGCTGGTATCTGGCTTTCTCTTGATTCTCCGCGAATTCCTTCCGCGATGTTAAATACGATGTCTGGTTTAAGTGTCCTGAGTTTCTCGTAGGCGTTTTCATCGGCTTCAATCAGTGTGACATCATGTTCTTTTGAGGTTAGGGCGTCTTTTATCGCATTTACGGTCTCAGAAGAGTCGCATTCAGCATAGAAGTCTTCTGGTTCGCCAGAAGGTATTTCTGCTGCCAGATTATAGGCCACACTTACGTCCAGTATCATTTACCTTTTTCTAAAACGTATATTGCGTAACATACTTATGTTACATAATATAAAAACGTTTCCTTTTTTCTTATAACCTATCCTAGATATAATAATGCTAATATAAGCAATTAAATCCAATTGTTTTCCTTTTTAAAGCCTGAAATACAATTATCTTACGTTTTAAATAAGATGACTCAATTACCTTATGCCACTGTAAAAAGGATTATGAAAAATGCAGGGGCACAGAGAGTGAGCAAAGACGCCGTCTATGAGCTTATCGGACTTATGGAAGCGTATGCTGAGAAGGTGGCTTCAACAGCTGTATCCATAGCAGAGAATGCTGGCGGACGTAACACCGTCATGAAAGATGACGTGAAGATTTCAGCCGAAGAAATCCACGGTGTAATCAGCCTATAATATGAAATTGTGCTCTACTTGAGTACCTCAAGTAGGTAAACAAGGAATTTTTCTATTCCATCTAATCTCAGAAAAAAACATTGTTTTGGCCATAACAAGGCGAAGGTTCGCATCGGATTTGCATCTTCTCATCTGCAGTGTGGTTGGCTTGATAGTGTTATTTTAAGGTTGGTTTTTTTCAGTTTTGTTTGGTTTTGAACGAGAAGATAATTCTGTCGACCCAGAAGAATATGAGCCCTCCTATCAGGTTGGCGATTACTACTGCGTTCCACTTGCTTATGGAGGATAACCCGATTAACACTAGTGCTAGGATTGGTGTGCTTAACTGCCATCTTGCCAGGTATAGTATGTATGTTCTTGGGTCTACGGTCATTTTGTCTTTGATGTGTGAAATAATTCGGCGGCACCGACCCCTAAAGGGGTCGGCTTCCTCGCTTCGCTCGGCCGCTGAATTTTTTACACGCAGGTAAACCGTTCAAATCCGTCACTTAAAAGTGACTGTTTACCTAGCGTATCAAACATTCTTTTGATAGTATATAAACATAATGTTTTTTAATGGACAAATCTTATATTATATGTATGGAATCAAACAAAAGTGTCGCCCAACTCGTGAAAGACCACGTAGAAAAAAACTCCTTCCTAGTAGACTACCTAAACAGAGGCCTAATAAACGTGGCGGCCCTTGCAAGGGAACTACTACCAGAAATCGAAAAAGAGAATCCTAACGCAAACATGGAATCAATCGCAATAGCGATCAAGAGACTGCCAACAAAAAAAGACCAAGCAATAACAGAGCAATTAAAGAAGATAGTGTCAAACGTACAACTCAACGTACGAACAGACATACTACTGCTAGTCTTCAATAAAGACAGTGAGCTTCCAGACAAAACCCGGTTTAATCAAGACGACATCTACTTCGTAAACCAAGGCTCAAACGAAGTAACCGTGATAATAGATGGGAGAAACGAGAGATTGGTCAAAGAGAAATACATATTCAAAAAAGACAATCTTTCAACGATATCGCTCAGAGACTCCCTACTACATGAAGGTAAAAACTATAGGACAACTCCCGGCTTCGTCTACATCTTTTTGAGCAATATCAGCAAGAGAGGCATAAACATAGAAGACATCATCTCAGCGTACAGTCAAGTAACATTCGTCGTGGAGCAAAAGTACCTCCCGGAAGTATACCAAATATGCCAGGACGTGGTGGATCTAAAGTACTTATAGCGTTTGAAGGCGTAAAAAAAATTTCTTTTTAACCTTTTAGGGTATTCCAATTCAGCTGGTGTTTTGTCAAATCTTTGTGCAAGTACCATTGGAATACAAACTCCGGCGTGTTACTACGTCAGCAATCTTGTGTTACCGCGTTTATATATGATGGTAACACAAAATTAAAAAAAGTAACACAAAATGCATTTACCAGACGGTTTCCTCACGATACAATTATGGCTGCCCTTGTGGATCATAGCTGCAATAACAATTGTAATCGCAGTCAAAAAGACAAACAAAGCCCTGGGTGAAAAGCAAGTGCCTATGATGGGGATGCTGGCAGCGTTCATCTTCGCAGGCCAGATGCTCAACACCCCTGTCGGAGGGGGGACATCGGGACACATGCTTGGCGGAGTACTGGCTGCGGTCTTCCTCGGACCGTGGACGGCATCCATAGTGATGGCATCCGTGTTTATAATACAAGCCCTATTATTTCAGGACGGCGGGATTACGGCACTTGGGGCAAATATCATAAATATGGGCTTGATTGGCACGATACTCGGTTATTATATCTACGTGATGTTGAACAAGTTTCTAAAGAACATCCCTCTCTCAGCCGGAATAGCAGGTTGGATAGCACTTGTGTTGGGTTCTCTTGCATGTGCTATCGAGCTGGGGTTGTCAGGGACGGTAGATATGGGTATTGCAGTACCTGCCATGGTGTCTGTTCACATGTTTATTGGCTTAATCGAGGCGGGAATTACGTTCGCTTCCGTCGCGTATGTTAAAAGCAGGCGACCCGACTTGCTTGAGTTACCAAAGGTTTGAAAATGAAGTGGTTGCATTACGGTTTGATGGTGAGTTTTGTGATGGCGGCAGGAATCTCTCTTTTTGCGTCATCATCACCTGACGGTCTAGAACACGTTGCAGAAAATCTCGGTTTCATCGAACATGGCGAGGGACACGAAGTGATGGAGTCGCCAATGCCAGACTACGCGATTCCCGGAATAGAAAATGAAACTGTTTCAGCATCACTTGCAGGACTTTTAGGAACGCTTATAATGTTCATCCTGGTCTATGGGATAGGCTCACGACTTAAACTATAATGGAGCACGATTTTTTGGATAAATATGCGAGACAAGACGGCCTCCTCCAGAGGTTATCGCCTGAATTAAAAATATTCTCCACACTCATCATTATAATAGCCGTTGTTTCACTGCCTCCATCAAAAGGGTTGTTTATCTTCTCGTACATTCTTATAACCGCCCTTATAATTGTTTCAAATATACCTCCAACAGTTATTGTAAAGCGAATGCTTCTTGTCATGCCCTTTACCTTACTTGTTGTTTTATCCATTATCGCAACAGACCATACAAAAGGCGTTCACTTTTTGATTGTGCTTTTATCCAGAAGCATAATAGCTATCTCCACCGTCATACTACTTACGGCAACCACGCAATTTCCTTCATTGCTGAAAGGATTACAACAGTTTGGAACTCCAAAAGTTATCATCATGGTTTTGTCCTTCCTTTACCGGTACATTTTCCTCCTTCAGGAAGAGTTGATGCGAATATCCAGGGCACGCAAGTCCAGAACAATAAATCATAGTGCGCTCCAGAATATCAGGCACGCCGGGACCATCATAGGCGAGCTTTTCATACGATCATTTGAGCGTTCGGAGCGCGTTTATGCGGCTATGCTTGCACGAGGATTTGAGGGTGGATTCAATCAACTAAAATGACTGACACAATTACTGTGGAGGGCTTGCATTACCTTTACCCGGATGGCACACGTGCATTAAATGGGATTGACTTTAGCGTAATCGAGGGTGAGTCTGTAGCTTTGGTTGGGAAGAATGGTGCTGGTAAGTCAACTCTGTTACTCCACTTAAATGGCATATTCTCTCCAACAAGAGGGAGAGTCTTATTTCAGGGTAAGGAACTTAACGAGAAGAACGTTTCCGATGTGAGGGTTCAGATAGGCTTGGTTTTTCAGGACCCGGACGACCAACTCTTCATGCCAACGGTGGAGGAGGATGTGGCATTCGGTCCGCTGAACATGGGTCTGTCCTATGAGGAGGTTACTGAGAGGACAAAAAAAGCTCTTTCTTTGGTTGGCTTGTCCGGTTTTGAGGATCGCTCGCCGCATCACTTAAGTTTCGGCGAGAAAAAGAAGGCTGCAATAGCAACGATACTTTCCATGAACCCAAAAATTCTTTTGTTGGATGAACCCACGTTGGGTTTAGACCCGTGGGCGAGAAAGGATTTCATAAAACTCCTGAAGAAACTTCTCTCAGAACACACTGTCGTCGTAGCAACACACGACCTTGACCTGGCAAAACTGTGTGATAGGCTGTATCTCATGAAGTCGGGCAAACTAGAGGAACTGCCTGAAAAGAAGATTATTATATGATCGTCTTCTACTTTCAAAATAGTTGTCTATTAAATTGTGTTTCCCAAGTTCTATGGGTAACCAATACCAGCGGGAGAAGAAAACTCGGTGAGGATTAATCTATCTTGCATCCGTCATTTTTCTCGAAAAGGTTTTTCGTCATACAGACTATCCAGTTCCAGTGCAATATTAGGTGAATTAGTGAGAGGATTATCATTGCAAATCCTGGTATCCTCCTCAAACACGCATTACTGTTTACAGCGATATTGTTCATACTTGCCATATACCTAACAACAGACTCCACTCATCAAGCGGGAACCATCTTCACCCGCCTTGCTCGCTCGATAACTCAAAACAAAAGTTTTTCTTTTCCTTGATGCCCGTACCTGCGGTTCGGCACGCATGAACACTTTGTTTCCATCGCAACGCCTTATTTTTTAAAAGAAAGAAAAGGGGTTGCGCCTCGGACAGGACTTGAACACAAGTGACCTTCGGGAGACGGGGGGGAAAAGATTGATTTTACTGGATTCAATAGGTAGGAAACACAAGATTCTGATCTAGATCAAGTTCAAGTCCTTGACTTTTTCCTACAAGAAATCTGAGAGTTGACTTTTAATCCTATTGTTCTTAATAATAAGCCAAGAATGACTTCTGGTAGATTGCCACCAACATGTGCTCAACTAACTGATTTAGAAAAAAGAGCGATTAGATTGCGGGGCGGTGACCCTGAAAAGCAAGAGGATGTTGATAAATTTTTTATTTTAACCCGCACAACCAGGCGCAAATGGAAGCAAGCAGTGTTGACAGGTTAATAAATGAGGCTGTCTTGGCAGGGAAAGATGGACGGTAAAAAGTTGACTCAATGAGAATTCATTAATTTTATAGCTTCTTTAACACTCTTTGAAACTAGGTTTTCCCCAAAAAACTTATCTAGGTCTGTGATTTTAACAAGACGGGTTTTTATTATTTCGCGGCTGATGGATGTATTACCACATATTCTGACCAGAAATACATTTGTCCTGTGTGGAGGCTCATATTCGGCATCCATAAATTCACCCAAGTATTCTGAAGTGAAAGAATCTTTAGCAACTCTTATCTCCTCCCATAATTCCCTAGCTAATGCCTCAGACAGGATTTCACCTTCCTCCACATGTCCACTACCTGGAAAGGTCCAATAAGGTTTAGCATAGCGTCCGCGATTTTTCAATCCAAACAAAAAAAATTCTTCTTTCTCCACTTCAACAACAGGAACAGAAAGGATAACATTATGCGCTTTGGGAGATTGTTTATTTGAGGCCATCATGGACACTTTAATTGAGTGCTTACGTTTCTTCCTCCATTAACCGGCGCAAGCTCCTCACCTTAACGCTTATCCCTGGTGGAGTTAGTTTTCCGAATATGGGTGCAATTTCCGTAGCACTCAAAAATCCAGTTTCAATACCCTCTTCCCATTGTCTTCTAGCTTCCGCTAATATCTCACTCTCAGTAGAACGTTGACGAATTTCTCTTTGAACATAAGGTCTTCTGCATATTTTCATTGATTTGAATATTGGGAAAGTATGCTAAAATAGAAAATACGAACTATTGAGGTTCAAGTCCCTGCACGGAAAAATCAGTTTTTTAAGCAAAAAACGCATTACTACGCCCATTTTTACCCAGACGCCTCGGACAGGACTCGAACACAAGTAACATGCGGGAAACGAGGGAAAAGGATTGATTTGACTGGCTTTAAAGGATAAAAAAGGTCAATACATTGTATTTATGCAGTCACACAGACCATCTCAGAATCAGGTAAATTCTCACCTATGGACTCCACGATTATCGGATTTTTCTCAATTACTTTATTTCTCCACATAGTCTGAAATTTCAACCGTACTTCGATAGTATTCTTATCAACGTTTGCACAAAAATCCCATCTTGGTATTTTTCTCAATGCTGTTTTTGGAATCCTTAGAAATTTTGATGCTTCAAATATCTGTATGCCTGTTAAAAAATTCTCAGTATCTATATCAACAACAAGGTTATACAACTCAATTGATCTATCGTAATCTCTCTCCTTGGTTTTAAAGAAGAGGATGTCGTGGACTTCATCATAATCTGCTTCTCCCTTACCCTTCAAGTGTCTTGTCATTTTCTTATAGACGTGGTATCTGATCCCTTCCTACCATATAGAAGGTCACAATATATATCTTATGAGGTTTTATGTCGAGTATGATTTTAATACATTTTTGTTCTTTATACTTATAAAATACCGCAAAACACCCGTTGTTCTGGATTCCTACCACACTTGGTTGTTTCTCAAACAGGAATTTCTTGAGAATTTCACATCTAAATAACCCCCTCTGTTTTTCACTCAACCTGAAAAAAGTGTGCTTAGTACACTCGACGTCAGCCTCCGTGTAATTCTCAATCCTCCCAAGGAAAGTGTGAACATCCTCTTTTTCTTCTATCAGATGACCTTTAATCATTATCCAAATAAGTATTCCATCCCCTGTAATAAATCCATAAATAAGAAAAGCTGGAAAAACGCATTACTGCGGCCCTTTTTCCCAGACGCCC
>JBDRAY010000005.1:0-2277 GCA_043823295.1 Methanobacteriota archaeon
CGACAAAATGCACAGACACTGTGATAATACCTCCTAGAGAAACCCGCACATATCCATTAATAATAAACATTACAGGACCTAACCCATTCTTTGGAGTAGACTTAATGTGCGAGTCAGGTCTCTGTAGGACTAACCAAGTAATGTCTCTAAACTGTCCCTACTGCTATGATGACACTAATGAGAAATATGTTCCAGACTCTAGAAAATCAGATTCAAAGAGAGTGCCAGAACTTGAAACCAGAAATCGAAATGTGAGTAAAGATTGCTTTAGACCAATTTGGTGAATAAGACTGTCCCGGAAGAATAGTCTACGCCGACGACGAGTATGTTGCTTTTTGTCGTCATTTTTTTGGTGTTATGTATTGTATTGTTTCTAGTATTTGTTTTAGGTATCCGTTTGTTAGTGTTTTTATGTAGGTGGGGTTGTCGCCTTGGGCTCGGGCTTCGTGATTTATTTCTTGGAGGTGGTAGCTTACCGCGTTTTGCTTGATTTTTAGTTTTGCGGCGATTTCTTTTTGCGTGTAGCCCAGGCCCCGGAGTTTCACTATGTCTGCTTTCTGAGTGTCGGAAATCATCATTAAATCATTAAAATAATGAATTTAATCGTTAAAATACTGAAAAAAATCGGATTTTATTTATTTAATTGACATATACGACAAAGGATAACATCAACATAGAAAGTGTGAGTTGGCAAAGCGGATGGAACTCAATGTTTTAGTTCAGAGTGTGGGCAATCTAAGTGTCGGCGCCATTAATGATTTTATCTTTTCGTCTGATAGTCCAAGGCTTGTTTTGGTTTACTCGTGCATTAAAAGCGACGCACAGTGCATCGGCTTCTTCGAAGAATTGGTTAACGGACTGAATCTTCCTTTCGTGGGAACCAGATCTACCGGCGTGTTCACTCCGAAAGGTTTCGTGAAAGACGGCGTCGTAGTCGGAGTTTTATGCGGCGACTTCAAGGTGGACGTATTCCGCCAATCCCTCGGATTCGATGATATGGACAACGTGGTTGACACGCTGTCACCAAAGATTAATGGGAAAAAATTGTGTCTCGTCCACTCGGCAAACCAGTATCCTGTGAACATAGTATTGGACGAATTATTGAGGAGGCTTAATTCGCGCAGCCCCGACACCCAGTTTGTGGGCGGTGTTTCTGCCCCAAACCCGATGATCGCCTCCCGTGAAGGCATATTCAACAACATGGTCGTATTCACGATTTTAGAAGGATTGTCCCCAGAATACGGGATGTATACTGGATACACCTTAGACGATGATTCAGATGAATACGCGGTGACGAAAAGCGACAATCGCTCAATCAGGGAGATAAACGGTGAGAACGCGGCGAAGTTCTTCAGCGGCATGTATCACGTCCGCCCTTACTTCTGGAACATGGTGACCAGTCTGACTTCCAAATCAGGTCTTGCAGAATTGTTTTCGGGCCTGGCTAAAGCCAACAAGAACATGTTCAACATAATTATACGAGGGAGTCTTAATCCTCCAGCACTAAAATTAAGGGATGGAACAGTCGACCCGCTTTACGTCCTAACTATAGACGAGGCGGAGAGCAGGCTTAATATCTGCCACTACATGCGAGAAGGGTCTATCCTGAAAAAATCGAGTAGTTCAGAAGAGGAGTTACTTAAAGTTTACGACAAACTCTGTAGGGACTTCAAGGATGCGAAATCCCTGCTGATTTTTAAATGCGCGATGCTCCCCATATTATATGATTTAAGGCATGATAAAGTCTCCGGAAAACTCAGGAAACTTAAGATGCCGTTACTACTGGTTTACGCGTGGGGCGAGATAGGCGCGCCAACACCATTCAACGAAAAAAAGGATTATGCCCTCCACGCAGGCTCCCTGCAGGCGCTTGGATTCTAGTTTTCAGTATTTCCTTTATTTTTCGTTTTCCTTGGGGTGTTTCCGCAAGTTTCGCGTAGAATTGGTTTGCTTTGGTGATTTGACTGTCTATGAACGGGTTTAATTGTATCCGCCATTCATTTGGGTGGTCGCGCACGTATTCCGCCCACAACCGGAGTTTTTCCCTGTGGCCTTCATCCCTCATCTGAACCGCCTGATCATTTTCTTTATTTTCTCGACTTCTTTTTCGTCGATTTTCTCCGAATAGATTATCCGGAGGTGTTGGGCGTCCTCCAAGTCTTTGTCTGACTTCAAGTATTCTTCCTTGAACGCTATGTTTGCTTCAACTGTGCTGAAATAAAAGTCCGTGCCAGTCAACGGAAGCCTCACCCTTTTTTCAAGCTGATAATCATCTAA
>JBDRAY010000006.1:0-14746 GCA_043823295.1 Methanobacteriota archaeon
GCATCTCCCACGCAATGCTAAAGATATATTACACGGATTCTGAAGTGGCAAACGCTGGATTGAATGAAACAGACCTCGCGATATGGTGGTACAACGAGACTCTTGAGACATGGCAGATTCTCAATGAAAACACTATGGACTGGGTTTACGGGACGGACGTTAATATGGGCGAGGACTACGTGTGGGCTAATGTCAGTCACTTTAGCGACTACACAATAGGGGCGGGAACACAGAGCCAAGAAATTAAGGTGGTTACTGGCTGGAATCTCATCAGCTTGCCTTTAGTGTTCTTGTAGTTATCTTCTCTTTAGTATTGGTTTTAGGTCGTATTGTAGGCTTTCGATTGTTTTTTGTAGGTTGTATTTCACGGCCTTTTTCTTGAGGAGTTTGAAATCTAATTTGTTTTCGTGTTTGATGATGAGCCAGCGGATGTAACGCTTAGTTTCTTCGTCGTGTGGGTTGTCTAGGAGCAGGTGGATGATGAGGTCTTCGAGGGGCATGCGGCCCGACTTTTTGGCGCGTTTTATGGTGTCGGAGTCTTTGCCTGCGACATACAGTGTGGTGTCCGGGGGTATGACGTGGATGCCGTAGTCGTCTACGGCAGAAGAGGCGGTACTAGCCGCAGAGATATTGGAGGGGAGGTTCCGCCGATACTCCTCCGGCCTGCTTGTGTGCACGATGTACTCTCCTTTCCCGGCCCAGGAGACGTGGGCGTCCTGCTCCACCTCCGCCGGTATGCTGGCGGGCTTAGAGAACAGAAGCTCCAGGCTTCCGTACAATGGGTGGTTCTTCATCAAGACGTACCTGCCTTTGACGTTCCTCACAAGTCCGAAGGACTCAAACCAAAAGAGGTAGTGGTAGACTCGTTTGTCCGACAACCCTGCTTTCCTTGCGATTTCCTCGACGCGTTTTGAGCCCCTGTAGAGGGTCTTTAATATGCTTAATCGCTTGCCTGATAAGGCCTCCTCAGCAATGCCTTCTCTCTGGCTCCTCAGAATCCTGCTTAATTGCGTGGAAAGCGGGCTGCCCGAGGGATACAACCTCATATTGTATCTCTTTTCTGTTTTCACAATACCCTTTTGTCTTAAAGCCTGGACTACGGCATACACTCTGGGCTCGCTTAATCTCATCTTCCCTGAGACGTCTTCTATGCTGATTCCAGGATTGAGTGTGACGGTCCTGACTACTCGGAGCTCGGTTTTGTTGAAGTCCATGAGATGATATGGGAATTCAGAACATAAAAATTATTGAAAAAGAAGAAAATTCTCGATTTACAATAATTCTGGGGATACACCATATCTCCCACTCAAAGAATCAAGAGAACGCTTAATCGACTCGACAAAAGACTCTCTAACGCTTTTATCCACGGCAGCCAACTGAGCCGTCAATTCAGCCCTAACAACATTAAAATCCGGCTTACTCCCGTAAATCCTAAACATGTCCACCAAATCACGCTCCCGCTCCGTAATCAACTTAAACAAGAAAATGTCTTCTGGAGAGCAATAATACTCTGTGAGTTTTCCCCTTGCACCACCCTCCTTAGCCCTCTTTTTCATTCCTTCACTAAACTCGAATCCACCGCAAATCTGTTTCAGGAACAAGTCCACGCGGATCCCCGGGTTGAATGGCTCGCTTAAGGGCGTGCCCTTTACTTCGTCGAAGATGCCGTAAGGCTGAATCCACTTATACTCTGAGTCAACAATAATCTCCTCAATAAAACCCGATGCAATGAGAGCCCTCTTGAAGGCCTTGATCTCTTTCTCATCCAAAATCACTAAGTCAGCATCCTTGGTCGTGTTCTTCAGCCCATGCCAGCACATGGCATTCCCCCCGATGTGATACACTGTGACCTCCCTCCCTAGATTACCCGCAATCCTTTCGAAAACCGAGTTAATGTACTCTAAGTTGTGTTGATGATCCATCCTTTCTTAATACATAAACACAAATAGTAATAACCTAAGAGACATGCATCAAAGGCAGAATAGCCGGCGTGCATCTTATGCCCGCCGGCAAAATGGCAGCACTCGTCAAAATACTTGAAAGTATCTGAAATACTTCTTCTTAATTAAAAACTTTATAAACCCTTTTTTATATTAATTTGCCAATATCCTTTTTGGGGTGATGTTGTTATGTCTGAGCGTGAGAAAATTGGCGTAGTGTTTTCTTATTTTGTGAATGTTGGGGTTGCGGCGATAAAACTCGGGGAGGGGGGTCTTTCAGTAGGTGATGAAATAAATATTTTAGGGGCTACTACCGACTTGACATGGACTGTGGATTCCCTGCAGATCGATAGGAAGTCGATTGAAAAAGCAGTGAAGGGTCAGTCTGTTGGAATTAAGGTTCCAGACAGGGTCCGACCCAATGACGTGGTGTACAAGATAATCGGGGATTAACAGTAGATTTTCCTATTTCTTCCGTGTAAAGTATTCGCAGATAGTGCAAAACCACTTCCGCATACCCTTAACTCCCCCACCCATCTCAGGGTGACTGCATTTTTCGTCTTTCCCGTGATCACAGTTTTGCATGTTCTCCATTCTAGGTTAATATTAGATGCAATCCATTATTTAAAATACATTATGCACAAACACTCGAAAAACCTCTCCGAAGAAGTTATCGCCAGGTTCAACACAGACCAGGTGAGGCTTTCCGACGTCGAGTCTTTGCTTGCTCTCGCCGATAATTGGGATAGATTGGCTATTGAGTTTCTTAATCGTGACCCCGGCATGTGGTGGGATCACGTCGTCCCTGAGGGTCAAAGCTTTAGCGCGGGGCAAGGCAACTACTTCGACCATCCCGCGCTCGTCGCAACCGGCCAGGTCTTACGGTGTTGGGTGGCGATCGGACGCTTCCAAAAAGGCGACCGTGCGGAAGGATTCATCTACCACAAGCCCCCTCCCTTCCTCGAGGGTATTCCAAAGCTTGCGGGATTCTCTCAGAAGGCTCCTCCACCAGACATGACCTCTTCGGCGGACGTTCTCATCCTCTACCACGCCGACACGCTCACTCAATTAGGCAAAGGCTACGCACCCTTGGAGACAGCGCTTCACCCCGGCTCCCGCAAGCAAGCTCAAGCCATACAACACGAGATTTCCGAAGACGTCAGAGGCTATTTTCCAGAAGCTAACGTCAACCTTCTACCCTATCATCGAATCAGTCCCCGAGCCGTCGACCGATCAAAATACCCTGTCTTACCCCACAGCGTCTTTTTTGACATCGCTTCGGGCGAGTGGCTTATGACGGGCGTCCGAAAAGGCCGGGGAAAAGTCGGCCACTGAAAAAATCTTACTTAAGGACAAAAAGCTTGCTCACCCGTGCGTTCTCCTTAAGCTCGATTAAATATATAATCTTTTATAAAATATTGAGTGAGGTGGTGTAGAATGTTGGGTAAGAATATTCTCATGGTCGTGGCTCCGCGGAATTTTAGGGACGAGGAGCTTTTGCAGCCCAAACAGGTTTTCCACAAGTCTGGGTTCCGCGTCACCGTCGCGTCGAAGGCCGTTGCCGAGGCTTCCGGCGTTTTAGGCGCTACCGTTGCCGTTGACGTGGATTTGGCGGACGCTTCGTCCCAAGATTTTGACGCAGTCGTCTTCGTTGGAGGCCCCGGGGCTGAAGTCTACTTCGAAGACGAGCAGGCTCTCGCCCTTGCCAGGACGTTCAACGAACAGGGGAAGGTTACGGCTGCCATCTGCATTGCCCCGACGATTCTCGCCAACGCTGGCGTGCTTAAAGGTAGGCGGGCGACCGTATGGTCGTCTATGACCAACCACGACTGCGTGAACGCCCTCAAGAAGGGTGGCGCAATGTTTACCAACGAGCCGGTCACAGTCGACGGGAAAATCGTTACTGGAAACGGCCCGGATGCGGCCCAGAAATTCGCAGAGGCAGTGCTCAAGGCACTAGGTTGAATAGTATGTCGATATATCCTTATATTAGATATATTTAATATATCTTTATATCGCCATATATTTTTGGCTGAATACTTAAAGCTTGTGCGGGGTATTGATGGAAGAATTTCGGGGCGCTTAAGTTCAAGTCAAGTATCTCAATATATCGATATGTTGTGATACTTTTCCTACATGCTTCGCTTCACCTTACGGGGTCTACCATCGACGATAATGTATTCCTCACCGGATTCAACTTGAGGTTCGATTTCCCGTCGGCTTCGTGTTCCGCCCTTAAGGAAAAAAATCAGAAAGTATAGTAGAAAGACCATCTCCAAGCTTCTGATAATCCCGAATAAATACAATAAAATTGGGATAAGCCACAACTTCTTGAAGGAAGTGTTTGTTGTGTGAGAGTGTCTCCCCTCTAGCATGGCTCTTTTTTTCGCAACTTCGAGCAGGTTTTCCTCTGTTATTTCAGGTTCAAGGAACTCTTCCTCCATGGTATCCCTTTATATTAATATCTCTTTATGATGATATATCAATATCTCGCCATTAATCTCCCGCGTAACGCTCCTCCTTCCATGGGTCCCCCCGGTTGTGGTAGCCGCCGCTCTCCCAGAAGCCGGGCTTGTCTTCGGCCATAAACTCGATGCCTGAAGCCCACTTCGCGCTCTTCCAAAAGTAGAGGCGTGGTACGACCAAGCGCACGGGAAAGCCGTGTTCTGGAGCAATCTCGTCTCCCGCGTATTTGAAAGTGAAGACGACGTCCTCGCCGAAAAAGTCTTTTAGGGAAAGGTTCGTCGTATAGCCGTCGTCGCATGATACTAGAACATATTTTGCCTCTGGCTTGACCTTCACAAGCTTTTTAATCTCAAGCGTCTGAACCCCCTCCCACACAGTGTCGAGGATGCTCCAAGTCGTAACCCAGTGAATGTCCGCTAAAAGCCTGATTCTTGGAATAGAAGAAAATTCCTTAAAGTTTAACTCTCTTTCTTTTTCGACGAGGCCTGTGATCGTAAACCGCCAGGTCTCGAGGTCGAATTCAGGCACCCTATTGTAATGGAGTACTGGGAGCCTGTCGGAAAGCTTTTGGCCCGGAGGAATCCTGCTCTTCCTAAGCTTGTCAGGGGAAACAATCTCTTTCATCCTAAACAATCCTCCACTCGTTTGCGTATACAGTGAACTTGCCTTTACGTGCGAATCCTGCCGTAGTAAGGTTCAGCTTTCTTGCCGCTTCCACGGCCTTGGATAATCCCGCGGCCTTGGAGACTAGAAGCGGAATCTCTGCTCGTACGCACTTATACACTATTCCTAATGAAATCCTGCCTGAAAAGAGGATGAACTTGTCTGACAAATCCAGTTCATTTTGAAGGGACCAGCCGATCACCTTGTCCAAGGCGTTGTGACGTCCAATATCCTCAAAAGACTTGACAAGATTTCCCTCCCCATCAATCAAGCAGGTTGTGTGAGTGCCCCCACTCACACGCCACATGGGAGAGCATTCATCGAGCAAGGGGAGCGAGGCGAGTATGATTTCTTTTCTGAATTTCGACCCTGATTCAACGGATTTAGGTTCTTCGGAGACTACTCCCGAACATCCTGAAGAGCGGAGTTCGGATAATAGAGACAAGTTTTCAATTCCGAAAGCGTCTACGAAGACGCCTAGACCTTCAACTTTAACACCTTGAATGTTCCCCTGCTCTAAGACGCCTTCGGTTACCAGAAATCCTGTTGCAAGCTCCGCAAGGTTTTCAGGAGTTGCGAAAATGCGGGCGAACTTGAGGCTGTTCACATATAATGTTACATACTCTTCGTCTGCAAGAATTACTTCTTTCCCACTCTTTCCGTCTTGCGTGTACTCCACTCCTTCAGAATTCATTTAAAACACGCTCGGTTATCGCCACAATCTCCTGCACGCCATTGGACAGGTCATACTCCCTAAACTTGAGGTAATGAAATTTTGAGACGAACTCACCCCTCAAACCATCCCGCAAGACGACAATAACCTGACGGTGATTGAAAACGTCGTGGAGCGCTCGGGAAAAACCATTCCCTGAAAGCTCAAGCGGCCCGACTTCGTCCACAAATATGATGTGGCATTGTAAGGCGTTTTTCAAGGCTTGGATTCCGAATTCGATTCCGTCGTGGTGTATAAACCATTCTCCCACTTCAATCCCGTCGCCACCGCCGTTTTTCCGAGAGGAAAACCTTGACGCTTCACGGGTTTTCACATCGATTATCCTAGACCCAGTTTTCTCCCCCCCGTCGTATACTCCAGGACAGATGACTCCTCCACAGCATAGTCCAATCTCCTCGAATTTTTTTGCGAGATTAATGCAAGTCCTAGTCTTCCCTTCATCCTTGGCTCCAGTTACCAAGTGTATCATAAAGAGATCACCCTGGCAACCCATAAAAGCATGGTGAAAGAAAGGATTGCAATCCAAAACCGGTTTCGGTTTACTTCAAACACCCTGTCAATGAAGGGTTTCACAAACTCTCCAATCCTAAATCCTATGTCGGTCGTAAGGAGTGTGATTATTCCCGCCATAGTCCCGTTTGAGAGGGTGAATGAAAGTATGTCTTTCAATCCCTTCCCAATCCAAAAGTTCGATCCGATGCCCGCATACACGTACACTGCTGAAAGCATGAAAAAGCCCGCGTAAACCGAGATTGCGCCAATGAACGGCCGGAAAATCCTGTTTTGATGGAATGCGTGCGAGAAGACTTTCACAAGGCCTCCGAAGGCGAAAGCCTCAATCGGAATGACGACCATGACTCGAAGTACGTGCGAGTCAAGCGGCAGGAGCAGAAGGTCAATCCCCTTTACAAGCGAGGCTATGAATCCAATTGCGAGTGCGAAAGGCAGTACGTTTCTCGGCTTTAAAGTAGCCACCGCGCAAGACAATACCATGACTCCGAAAGACGCCATGATAACGCCCTTGTGGGGTGAGTGCAGTAAATGCAGTATCGCACCTAACGTAGCTTCCGCAAAACCCCAGATTGATCCGAACAATAATATTCCAACAAGAATTTTCACAACATAATTATTTCCCATTTTTCCCATCCGCCTTCCTATACATACCTATTAGCTCATCAACACTTTTAACTTTACCTTTCGAAGCCGAAACCGAGACAGTCATCCCCTTAAAGTTTGGGGACCCGCTCTGGGAAGTTCCGGCTGAAATAATCGAGTTTATCCAAGGGCCCTTCGGGACGAAAACCATTCCTGCAGGGCTTGAACTCGCTTCGGCGGTAAGCACTACCGACCCTTCATTCGAAGAGAGTTCGACGTTGTCACCCTTAGACACTCCCAAAAAAGACATGTCTCTCACATTCATGTAGCATACTGCAGCAGCCTTCTTGTATTCCTCTCCTTCAGTAATCTTCATGCCACCTCTCATGACTTTTCCCTGGCCAGTGCTGGATCCGGTATCCAAGATAACCTTCAAATTCAATCCTAAAAGCAACCTATAACCATCCAATCCCTCGGGAATCATCTTCTTTTTTTCAGTATCCTCTCGTAAATCATCTTTAAAGTCTCCTCGTCCGAGGAAGTCTCTGAAAACGGGGAATCAAGGAATCTTTTTGCAATCAAGGGCACGTTATCCATCCGATAATACGATGCGGGAGACTCCATCCCCGCCACGACACCCGGGATGACAAGGTCGGAAAGCTCGGTGGTCGGAGTTCTAGCAAGGTCTATGGAAATCAACGGGATCTTAGCTAAATGTTCCACGCATTTTTTCGGGAAATGCGATACAGGGTCAGCTGAAATAGAGAGCATTGCGTCAATCTCTCCGCGGGCGAGCATGTCGATTATCGAGTTTTCTCCGGGGTTGTATCTCGGGTATCCTCTTTGAAAGTCGACGCTGAAAGGGTATCCGGTCCTCCAAGTCAATACTTCGTTGAATCCCGCGACGTTGTAGTGGCCTCGCATGGCTACGACTGAAAGGCGGGTGTGTTTGTTTACAGAGCGGACCAGGTTTAATAGGTTGTCTATGTTGTTCCACTTGCCTTCCGAGTGTGTGAGGCCAAGCCCTACGAATACGACCCCGTATTCGCAAGATGTTAAAGCTTTGGCAAGTTTTTTAATGTCTTTTACCGGGACTCCCGCAATCTCACGTTCCTCTAACTCTCCGCCGTCTACGAGTATTCGGAGTGCGGATATGAGCTCGAAATCCTTGTTTGGCTCTACTTGCATGAACGAGCTTGCGATTTTTCCGGTGCATGTTTTCCTGGTGTCTATTACGACGAGCTTTCGGTCTCGTCTTCCCTCGGGCCTGTACATTCCTCTAGGGTATACGCTGAAGCGTGAGAGATGCCTTGGGTGGGAGTCGACTGGGTTAGCGCCCCAGTAGACTATTAGGTCTGCGTAGTTTGCGACCATCCCCAAGGTGCATGAGGGAATTCCCACCATCTGTTCCCCGAGTATTGTGGGTCCGTGACAGTGGCTTGACTGGCTGTCGATGAATCCTCCAATCTCCTCTGCGATGTCGACGCCGATTTTCACGGCTTCACAGCTGTTTTCAGAGAAGCCGTAGATTAAGGGCTTCTTGGCAGAAGTCAGGATTTCAGCAGCCTTATCCAGTGCATTACCCCAAGAAACATCCTTCACCTTGCCATTTTTGCGTAGCAAAGGTTTGCGAATTCTGTGTTTGCCCCCTTCTGACACTTCGATGAACTTGGCCCTGCCCACAAGGCAGGCACCCCTGATGTCTGAGATCTTACCCTCGTCTACTCTGACCGTGATGTCGTCGCACCCGCACCCGCAGACCGGGCAAGTCACTTCCCTGTGAATCATCTTAAAACCTTGATCATCCCCTTACCCTTAAAGCTTACGTCGCCTTGATAAGTCTGGAACTCCCCCTCTTCTCGAGTTAGTTGAAAGTAAAACGGCGTCTTGAAGGATTTGTCCAAAACCTCGATGACTCCCGCCTTCATGGCGTATCCGATCCTGCCAGAGATTCCTCCCAACCGTATTACTCCGCCGCTCATGTAACTTCCAGCAAATGAACTTGCAGCTCCCTGAACGATTATCTCACCGCCCGTGAGTCCCACGCCGATCTCAGTCCCAACATCCTTTAAAACTAATACTCTCCCGCCGCTCATACCCTCGCGAAGACCCCTCGAGCTTGCTCCAATGTATGAGCCTGCGTTCCCCTCGATTACTATCTCTCCCCCGCTCATGCAAGTTCCAATCCATGATCCCGCGTTCCCGCTGACGTGGATTTTCCCGCCAGTCATGTATTCTCCGAGGTGGTATCCAACATCTCCCAAAACCTTTATCTCCCCCCCACTCATACCTTCCCCGATTCTCTTAAGGAGCGTGTTTGACCCTTCAATTGTTATCTTTTGCTTGGAAGCGGTTTTCGCGGTTTTGCCTGATACCTTAAAGTAATCTGAGATTTTCGCCTTCTTTTTCCCCGCGTAGACTGTGAGCGCCGAAACGTCCTTTAAAGTCTTTCCCGCGAAAGCGTCCGGGGTGAATGTCTCGGCTTCAAGCCCCGTCTCCGGGATGTCTTTTGCCTTCAAGGTTACTTCGCTCATGAGTTCACCCTGTAGTTTGAAAGGCATATGGAATAGTAGTTTTTGAAGAATGTGTCGAGTTTCTCTTCGAGTTTCTTGTTTTCACCGTCCATCTTGTGGTGTGTTAAGCTTCCTCTAAAGGAAGCTGTGATCTCTCCTTTCACCGCCACGATCTCTCCTCCAATGATCGTCGTGTCTGTTTGAGAGAATCCTTCCTCAATCCCCCGGGAGAGGTCGTATATGCTCACGTCCGCAACTGACCCTTCCGTAAGTCCCGTGTCCTTAAGTCCAAGGATTTTTGCGGGAGCGTGGCGCGTGATCTTGGCGACGTCGTATAGGCTATACTCCCGCTCTATCGAGTATAGGCTGGTTCTGTCTGCGACTGCCTTGTGGGATTCGTCGGCGTATTTTTCCCGCGCTTTTTTGTCCATAAGCCAGTAGATGATCCTGGGGTATCTGAAAAATGGTGCTGCATTGGGGTGGTCGGTCGAAAGGCACACTCTCGACAAGTCCTTGGCGAGAAGGGCGAGCTCAAGTCCCACAGCCCATTGCACGGCGTTTACTGGATTGTCTTTGTGGTAGTGTATTGGGACGACTCCTGTTCCGTGTTCGAATTCAACGTCTCTAGCATTCCATTTTTCGTGTATGAGAAACGACAGGTATTGTTCGAAGGGGGCGTCGGCTGTGAGAGTGGTCGTCTTGTCGTGGGTTATCTGGCCCAAGTCGAAAGTTATCTTATTGTTGGAATTGACATGTGAAATGATCTCGTCTGCCTTAGACTCGAATTCAGCCCAAGAGTTTCCGCCGTATGAGGAAAACTGCAGGTGTGCGACGTGCATCCTCGATTTCGCAACCTTCATCTCATCTAAAGCACTCTTAAAATTCCCGTAGTATCCCATACCGTTTAAGTGAACGTGTATCGGATGTGGGAGATTCAGCGCCTCGGCAGCCTTCTCAAGCCCGGAAATGATGTCTTTAGGAGTAATGTCTACTTTCGGAACCTTTGAGTCTGGAAGAGTCTTCTTCTCACCCCAAATCCACGACAAGTATGCTCCGGGAGCCACAAGCTTTAAGCCGCTTGTCTTCGTCCGATTCATCATCCAGGAGCAGTATTCGGTCAAACCGTCAAAGTCTTTGTCGTGTATGTATTGCGTTGCGAGCAGGTTGTTTCCCATAAGAAGGAGTGCCTGTTTTCTCATGAATGGGATTTCTTGTAGTTCGTCGTGGGTGTGTTTGGCTTTTAAGGGGGAGGTGGCCGGCTCCTGAAGCGTGCTGTATCCGAGTTGCGCGTACAAGTATCCCGTAAGGTATGTCGTGGGGCAGGAGAATCCCGTTCCTGAATGCGTGTTTTCAGTCTTCTTCCAGATGAATGTCTTGTCTTCAGGCCGCAGGAGGCGTGCCGAGTTTATGGCAGACCCTGCGATGTGAGTGTGCACGTCGACGCCGCATTTCATAAGGATTTTTCCTTTCGCGTCGATGACCTTTTTTTTCTTGGATTTTATCTCAGATACGATAAGGCCTTCTTCTATGAGAGTGTCTTTTACTTCCCCGTCTATTTTTTGCGCCGGATCATAAACTTCCGCGTTTTTAATCTCTATTGCAGTCATCTCTTAGACAAGATCGATTACTCCGAAGGGGCACGCGTCCTTGCAGAGCGTACAGTTTCTGTCGTCTCCCAATCTCTTGCATTTTTGGATGTTTTGCATCTGGATTTTCCCGTCAACGACTTTGAATACTATATCCTCTGACTCAGGGTCTTTTCCTCCCGAAGAGCATTCGGCTGGGGTTACCGGGCAGACTACAACGCAGTTGCCGCAGCCGTTGCATAAATCGTAGTCCATGACGTGGCCGCTTTCCAAGGCGTTGCCGGCCTTCTCAGTAAGCTTTTCAAGCGCTTTCCGTTTTTCCTTAAAACCCTCCTCGTTCAAGGGCGCGCAGCCAGAAAGCTTCACATCCCCCTTGATGAGCTTCGAAGCGAAGCTCATGCACGTTTCTTCCCTGCATTTCTTGCAGTTCGTCTGCGGCAGGTTCTTGTACACGTCCATCAGGTTTGCCATTTTTCCTGTAAGTATTTTTGTATTGAAGACGAGTCTCGTGGTCCGACTAAAACTTCCCAACCGGTTTCATCCTCTATTGCTCCCCGCAGGTGCGAGGCGAACAAGGGTATTACAAGCTTTCTGTGTTTCACTTTCTCCTCTACTTTAAACTCGGATATCGCCTCTTTTATCTTGGCTGCAGAGAGGTCTCCGGTGGCTACTGCTGTATCGACTGCAAACCCCTTAGTGTCTACCACAAGGATGTAGGCGTCCATGTTGTATTTTCGAACGTCTCCTGAGACTGTGAAGTATGTTAGGGAGAAGTTCGTCGTGACAAGGACCGGGGAGTTTTCATCCGGATCACCAACCTTGTATAATCTGGCGTCCACTTGAGGCTCGCTTCGAGGATCTGTGTAAATGCACTGCCGCAATGTCACCAAGGGCAGAACAGACCACGGCTCGATCGAGTGCACTATGAGAAGGCTTGCGTACCTGTCCATGAGTATTGCCGCGATGATCGACTCCCAGGTTGCCGCTACAACCGGGTCTTTTGAATTGTTCCAGATGGCTGCGGGGGCACCTAGAAGAGGGTAACCCAACTCCTTCACGTCTTCCAAAGCCGATCTCCTCTGCATGACACATCGATCAATTGTCTTGCCCAGGCCCGATCCCGTGGTCTCCAATCCAAGATCAAGGATTATTTTATCGTATCCGAGACTCGAAGTCATCTCACCCAACTCTTGCAGGGAGCTTGAATAAACCACAAGCGGGCAATCATGTTTTTTGGCGAGAGCTCCCACTTCACCCAGATTATCCTTGGAGGCTGCGTAAACCAACGGTTTCCTCTCACCCACAATCTTTAAACCCTGTTCAAGCACTTTCGCGTTAAGAGAGCATAAGATTATCGGACCATCATATCTTCTAGAAACTTTCTCTACGAATTTTCCATACTTTTTCGGATCGTCCGACGCGCACCTTAACGCCAATCCGTCCAGAGTCAAAACTTCCCCCATGCGCTCGACGGTGAAATCTGAGGCAAACTTTATGCGGTCTCCAATCTCACTTTCAGACATGCTATCGCTTACATCAATGAATATTTTTGTGGGGCTGAAAAATTTCAGTTCATGCCGGTACATGACTTCCTCCCCACCAACCACTATGGCGCTATCCCCCACTCCAATTTCGACGGGGCGAATATATGGCGTCACCTTGTCAGAAAGCTCATGCAATTCCCCTCCCTTAAGGTGTGGGCATTTGCCTAGCTCAGCCTCCCTGGACACGAGCTTTAAAGCAAAGCTCATGCACGTTGCTTCCCCACAGTCCTTGCAGTTGGTCTTTGGAAGCAGTTTGTAGGCTTCCATAGCAGTGATCTTGGCCATAACTCTTTTACATTTTCACCCAATTAATGTATTCTGATCTGGAAGCATTGCTCTCCTTGTCAAAGAGCGTGTCGATTAAAGTCTTTACTATTTTTATCGCTCCCGGGTGGAGCATCATAAGGACGTCCGCACCCGAAAGTATTGATATGGTTGCGGTTGTCGCCTCCCAGAGAGGGCCTCGAAGCTCCTTGGGTCCTAATGTTTTATCTTTCATCCAAGCCTCCCTCGCACTCCAAGCATTGGAGACGCCTCCCAGAATCGGCATTGAAATATCATTATCCCCCGACAAGGCGTTGAGTCTAATCCTCTCCATTGTTGTGATCGAGTATTCAATACCGTATCCGAGGGATGCCACGTTAGGGTCCATAAGAATCTGCTCTGGCGGAAGCCCTTCCTTCATGATCTTTTTGTTCATCTGCTTCATTCCCGGAACATCCATGGAAACAAGCGAGAGCAGAAGGTGATCATATTTTTTCGCAGCCTTCACAACTTTCGCATAATCTTTCATGTCAGGCGACACCGACGACAATATCACTCGCTCTCCCGCGGCGGCCTCAGCAGCCTTCGTTAAGACTTCGACGTCTTTCTCATAGTTACCGCTTCCAGATATTATCAAGGGGACGTCCACAGCCTCTAAAACATCCTTCACAGTCTCCGCAGCCTTATCGGAAGGCCGGTTGCTCCAGAGAGGGTCCGTGGATACAAGATGTAGTGTTATGGCTTCGGCACCAAAGTCTTCGACCTGTTTTTTCGCCCAAGACACCGGGCTTTTAATCGAGTCTCCAAACAGTTTCTTGACCGACGACGGTAGCCTGAACGGAATGTCGAACACGTCGTGGGAGACGACAGGCTTGTGGGGGGGAGTCTCCTCGAAGAGATAGAAGGGCGGGCTCATATGGCCTCCAACAGTAATCGATTTTGCACGACTTCCACCATCCGATTTTGTAGCTCCCCACACTACCTCGCGGATCTGATTCCTATACTCTTTCGTAGGAATCCTGAATTTGAAAGGCTCCTTCGACGCGGGAATTGAAGTGGCGGAAGGCACCTTCCTTGAAATCCTCGATAAAGCCTCCTTTAATATGTATTGGGGTAGAAGATTGAATTCCATCTCCTCAGCCTCAATGTCCACGTCCTCAAATTCGACTTCCTCGACACCCTCAAGTAAATCCTCTATTCTTTTCATTTAATCCTTTCTAAAAGCTTTTCCACCGCGATTCTGGAGGGACTTTCATCTGGAAGGCTTGAAAGCGGCTTTCCCTTCAAGTCAAATTCCGCCACATTACTATCTTGAGGGATTTCAGCATATACGGGAATGGACGATTCTTTCGCATGAACCCTAAATTCGTCTTGATTCCCCCTTGAAATCCTATTCAAGACTAATCCAATATCTGAGAACTCTATTTCGAGTTCTCTGGCTAGATCCTTCACTCTTTTTGCTGTGTTCAATCCTTTTTTTGATGCGTCTGTTACGACAAGCATTAGATCTACGTTCTGGGTGGTCCGACGTGATAAGTGTTCTAATCCCGCCTCAGCGTCAATTACCGTGTAGTCGTAGGCGTTCGTTGTCGCATCGATTACTTCACGGAGCATGTGGTTTAGGGCGCAATAGCAGCCTGATCCTTCAGGCCTTCCCATTGAAATTAGGTCGAATCCGTCCGACTCGACTGTGATTTCAAATGCTTTCGCTTCCAAGTAATTTCTTTTTTCAACTCCTTGGGGGAGCCCGCCGCTCATCTCCTCGCGTAAGTCTCCGATAGTCTTTTCGACTGTCACTCCAAGCGAATCCGCAAGGTTTGCGTCGGGGTCTGCGTCGATTGCCAGAACACTTCCGGCGCCAGCTTTCGCAAGTTCGCAGACAATGAGTGTTGACACAAGTGTCTTCCCCGCACCCCCTTTCCCGGAAACCGCGATGACTTTT
>JBDRAY010000007.1:0-35718 GCA_043823295.1 Methanobacteriota archaeon
TCACGCCGTTAACATGGACCTTGCAAAGTTTAGGCTAATCAAGCTTCCCTGAAAGTTCTAGAGAAACTTTACGTCTTCAGGAATTTCTCCCACGTATTTTCTGAATTTTTTTGGCCAGTCGTCCGGATTAAATCCTTTCTGGGCGAGGAATGCTGAAAGATAACGTTCGAAGCTTCCGCCGGCGCACCCGCTTGCAAGATCTCCCTTCTGGGCTTTCGCGTTGAAAGCTTTCGGATATGAGTCCCCGTTGTTCGAACAGTTTTGCACTTCCAGCCAGCTACCGTTGTATGGGAGTATCGCCTCATAGTCTACCGTCCCCGCCCCACCTTCAACGCTCTCGTCCAAAACCCCCTTCTGCTCCATAAACCAGGGGGTTACGAGTGCCTGGCGAATGTTAAGCTCGAGAACTTCCTCCATGAGAACCCTGAATTTCTCGCGCAGTTCCAGATTAATCTCCTGGACTTGGTCTGGCGTTCCCACCCAAAGCGTCTCGATCCTGTGGAGCTCGTCCACTCGCTCGAAACCGTGGGCTCCACCCGACTCGTAGCGGTAGGTGGGGCCGCTCCAGTCGAAGACTTTGATTGGAAGGCTTTCCGAGGCGACTGTTTCGCCTTCAAGGTATGTCCAAAACGGCGGGCATTGGGCGAAGGCAAGACCCCCACGGGGGGGCTCTAAAAGACCCATAATGTCTTCAGACGGAATTTCTCCGGTAATCTTGATCTTGTCGCATACTTCCTCCCAAGCCTTAGGATCAGCAGTCTTAGGCGTTATGAAAAGATACGGATTAAAGCCGCCGTGGTAGAGGGCGCGGGCGTGGCCAGACTTCTTCCAAATGCTCCAGTCCACAATCTTCGGAAACATCATTTCGACGAAGCCGAGGGGCTTGTAGATTACGTCAACATAGGCGCGCTTCACAGCTTCGGCAAGCTCTGTTATCTGGGGTCCGAAGATGAACTGGTTTCTGTGGGGAGTGCGCTTCACCCACTTGCGGTTAATTAGTTCTTGTGAAGGGTCCTCTGTAAAGTGCAGTGGTTTTTTACTTCCCTCGTAGATGATCTTGTGGTGTTCCTCGCGAGTTCCATACTGCTGGAATTCGACCTTCTCTTTAATAAGACTTATCATCCGATCCACAGTGTTTTTCTGAAGGAATTCCTCGGAGACGTCTTCAAGAACTAGAGTGCAAGTCTTACCCTTAAAGGATATTGATTTAGCGTAGGGAAGCTTCACTCCCTCTTTGGGCTTGGCGGGAACGTCGAAAGTGATTTCATAGAGTTTTCCAACAATCTCTTTGACTCCCACGTGGTGTTCTTTTCCAAGTTTCTGTGACAAAAAGTTTTTAAGTCTGAAGGCCGCATCGTGGGGGCGAACATAAGTGCCTGACTCGATGACGACCATAAGTTTGTCTTTAGAAAGGGACTTATCCACGATTTTCGCACCCTCCCCCTGTGGCGCCCCCCTCTCAAGAACTTCCGAAGCATCTTTTAGAATTGGATAAACAAGCTTTTCGGAAACCTCTTTTGTGAGAGTGTAGAGACAGGATAATCTCAGTTTCATCATAGGGTTAATAAACCTTTGTTAAGGATTCTACTCGGAGAGACAGTCGTCGCAGAGCATCCTCCCGTCGATGACCCTTAAGTTTTCAGAGTAGTTTTCGCATTCCTCACAACTTCCCGATACCGAGCCCGCCCCCTCAAAGAATTTTTCTGCGATATTCCACTTGCTTTTCTCGCGGATTAGCAAGTGGAGTGCCGGCTCAATGCGCACGATGTCGAATTCCGATAAGACTCCCATAATCTTGTCCTTATCCTCGACAATAAGCCTTCTAATGTCTCGATCGCGCATAATTCGGGCAGCGTCGTCAATGCTCGTGTCGGGTTTGACGGTTATCAAGGGTCGTGTCATAATCTCTTCGACAGACACCATCTTAGGATCCTTCCCGCCAGCTACGATCTTTGTTGTAATGTCTCTTTCAGTCACAATACCGACACCATCCCCCTTCTCGGTTACGATGACGGATGAAATGTCGTTTTTAGTCATCACCTCGGCCACAGACTTCACATTATCCCCGATATCCACGCAGATAACACCCCGCGTCATCGCATCCCCAACCAAAAGCTCCTTCTCTTCGTCCATTTTAATTCATTAAAACATGTAAGAACGTATTTAAATACCGTTTGAGGAGTATAGTATCTTCTAATGGGAAAACTCGACTTCGAACTCAAATCAAAGGATATTGCAGGGCGCATCGGAAAGCTTACGATTTCTGGGAAGACTATTGAAACCCCGGCTCTCATGCCCGTCGTAAACCCGAACAACCCCTTAATCCCGGTGAAAGAGCTCGTCAAAGACTTCGATGCGAAAGTCCTTATGACCAACGCCTACATTTTTTTGAAAAACGATAAACTGAAGGACTCTGTTTTGAAGAAGGGTGTTCACAAGTTTTTAGGCGCTAAAGACGCTCTTGTCGCCACTGACTCTGGATCATACCAGCTTATGGTCTACGGCGCCGTTCAGACTACAAACGCCGAGATAATAAAGTTCCAGGAGGATATTGGAACTGACATAGGCTCTTTCTTGGATATCCCCACTCTCCCCGAAGCATTCAAGGGTAGGGCGGAAGAACAGCTTAAGACTACTCTTGAGCGGGCGGAGGAGGCGAAGGACGCTGGATTCGTCGTGAATGCTGGAGTTCAAGGGGGAAGGTTTCTCGACCTTAGGAAAAAGTCTGCGAAAAGCCTTGGAAGAGACTTCGAGTTGATAGCAGTCGGAGGCATAGTGCCGTTTCTTAGCACATACCGGTTTTCACAGCTTGTAGACGTCATCGCAACTGCGAAAAAAAACATCCCCTTAAACCGTCCAGTCCACGCCTTCGGACTCGGCCACCCCATGGTTTTCGGACTTGCCGTAGCGCTTGGATGCGACCTCTTCGACAGTGCGTCTTACGTGCTGTATGCTCAGGAAGGAAGGTATATGACAAATTCCGGGACCAAAAAGATCGAGGAACTAGAATATATTTCATGCACTTGCCCGGTTTGCGCGAAATATGGGGAGGATATCAGAAGCCTGCCAAGTGAGGAGCGCGCTTGCGTGCTTGCGCGGCATAATCTATTCGTCTGCCAGGCCGAACTTAGGCTTGTTAAACAAAGGATTTGGGAGGGTGATCTTTGGGAGCATGTTTGTGAGCGTGCTAGAAGCCACCCCCACCTGCTTGCGGGTTTGAATGCTCTTTCAAGGCATAAGCGTTGGCTTGCAAGGCTTGATCCCGTGACGAAGAAGAGTGCGTTCTTTGAGACTGGGAGGGAGTCCTCTTTTCGAAGCGAGGTCGTAAACGCCAGGGAAAGGATTAGGAGGGTTTCCTCGAAATTATTCGTAAAGCTCCCGGTTTTTGGGAAGGTGCCGGTTGAAGTGTTAGACGTCTATCCTTTTGGACAGTCGATTTTTATTAAAAGAGGGTCTGAGGAAACCGTCACACAGGTCAGGGATGTCGACAAGATAAAGGCGCAAATGGAATTCCAGTTCGGTTCAGGCGCAGACAAAGCCCTTCCAAAAGACTTGAGGGTAAAGCGTTCGAGGAAAACTGGGAGGATTCGCGCAGTATACCAGGGAAAGAATCTTATTGCGACAGTGCGCGCCAGCGACCACTTCATAATACCAAAAATTGGATTAGCCGAGAAACTGCTTGAACTATTCCCCCCTCCAAGACTTCGAGTAGTACTTAAAGAAGACGAGGACGTGACTTCTTGCGTCCGTGAAGGCAAAAGCGTGTTCGCAAAATTCGTAGTTGACGCAGACCCAAACCTTCGCGCAGGAGACGAATGCTTTATCGTAGACGGTAAAGACAATTTGATAAGAACTGGAACACTCGCACTATCCCCGCTTGAAATAAAAGATTTCACGCGCGGGCAGGCAGTAAAAACCAGGTGACGTCAAATTTTAAGTTTGATCAAGTTAGTATTTCCCAACGGTTTTTTCTCGATAACATTCCTCTGGGCAAGCTTAGACAGCGTTCTTGAAACCCTAACCTTTGAAAGACCGCTCTCGGCCACAAGATAAGTCTGGTCAATCCGCTTTTCCTTCAATATTATTTCAATGAGGATTCGCTCGTCCTCGGGGAGGACTTTAAGAATCTTGTAAAGCTGTTTCTGGTTTATCTTCCACTGGAAAAGAAGAATTATCAAAGCCCCGACAAACATGGAAACCGCTGTGACTCCGTACGTCATCAAAGGGAGAGAGGATCCAGTATCCTCAATATAGTATCCATTCAAAATCGAAAGCAGTATCCCTAAACCGAATACTGAAATGATCGCTACCGCAAGACGAGACTCCGAAACCTCCATAATCAATCCGAAATGTCCTTTTTCATCTGCTCAAACGTCTCCTTGTCGATTTCACCGGAAACATACCGCTTCTTCAAAACATCCATGGGAGTCTCGGAAGACTTTTGAGAACTTTTTAATAGCCAGTAAAAAATCAATCCTACGAGGACCACAATGACCAGATTCCAGACCATAAACTGGGGGATAAACCCGAATAAAGGCTCCTTCCCTAAAAAAGCAGAATTCCTTATTTCACGACCGCCATACTCGATGATTTCACGCTCCATCTTCAAATTCACCTCAACATTATTTAATTAATTATTTAAAATAAGCATTTTCCTCGATTTGTAGTCTAAAATAATCCAAATCGCGGAAAAAGCCAAACCCCCTACAACAATAGATTCCAAGACCGTCATTTTAACTGCAGTTAAAAGACTGGGTGAAACAGACGTTATTCTTTATTGAAACACCTGTTGCAAAAACTGAAATCTAATACTTTATTAGGATTGTCTGAAATCATAAAGTCAGTCTAAACCATTTAATACTTTCAACCACATAACTAATAAAAATTTTTCTCAAGGTGGTTGGGAAAAACGGTGAAAAAACAGTGAAATCTGAAGAAATCGATTTGAAAGAGAAAGGCAAGGTTATTAGAAGACACATATTAGAGATGATCTCTCAAGCCGAATCAGGCCATCCGGGAGGTTCAATGAGCGTTCTTGAGATTCTCACGGTATTGTATTTTCGCTTTATGAATCACAAGCCTGATGACCCTGATTGGGAGGATCGGGATAGGGTTGTTTTGTGCAAGGGACATGCCGCACCCGCACTCTACAGCGTGTTGGCTGAGGCGGGATATTTTCCTGTTTCAGAGCTTACTAGCCTTCGCAAGTTGAATAGTATGCTTGAAGGCCATCCTTGCAGGAGGAGTGTTCCCGGAGTGGATGTTTCGACTGGATCATTAGGTCAGGGACTGTCGATTGCATGCGGTATGGCGGCTTCGGCGAAGATTTCAAACAATTCACACAGAATCTTTGCAATTCTGGGCGACGGGGAAGTGCAGGAAGGCCAGGTTTGGGAGGCTGCTATGGCTGCAAGCCACTACAAACTGGACAATATTATCGCGATTCTTGATCGGAACTGCCTGCAGATTGACGGGCCGACAGAGTCGATTATGGCAATCGAGCCAATCGTCGACAAGTGGTTAAGTTTCGGATGGGAAGTCATAACCTGTGACGGCCACAACACCGAGGGAATACTTGAAGCCCTAAAAAAGGCTGATAAGATGACAGGGAAGCCAAAAATCATCATTGCCAAGACCGTGAAGGGTAAGGGAGTGTCGTTCATGGAAAATGTTAAAGAGTTCCACGGCCGCTCATTAACGCCGGATGAGATGTTGTGCGCGATGAAGGAGCTTGAATGAATATGGAATTTGATTTGAGTAAAAAAAGGCACATGAGAAGCGCTTACGGGCAAACGCTTGCAGAGCTTGGAGGGGAGTTCCCGGACATGGTCGTTTTGGACGCCGACTTATCACGCTCTACAAAGACTGTCAAGTTTGGTGAAAAGTATCCCGACAGATTCTTTAATGTCGGATGTCAGGAGCAGAATCTGATGGGTATGGCTGCTGGCTTTGCGGTTGAAGGAAGGCTTGTGTTTGCCAGTTGTTTCGCAATGTTTGGTGCCGGGCGGGGTTGGGAGCAGATTCGAAACAGTATTGCCCATGACGCCTTGAATGTTAAGATTGTTTTGACTCACGCTGGATTGACGGTTGGACCGGATGGCGCAAGCCACCAGATTATTGAGGATTTATCTCTTATGCGCGCGATTCCTGGGATGCGTATTATGATTCCGGCAGACTTTGAGGAGACTCGCGAGATGATCAGGGCAGTAGCCTCGATGGAGGGACCCTTATACATGCGGCTTTGCAGGGAGAAAACCCCTGATATATATGAGGAAGGATTTGAATTCGATTTCACAACACCGAACACACTCATTGAGGGGGACGACATCACCATCTATTCTAACGGATTCATGCTAGCCGACGCCATCAAAGCCGGCCTAGAGCTTAAAGAGAGTGGTATTTCAGCCCGTGTAGTGGACTTGCACACGATAAAGCCGTTAGACAATAAGGCGGTTGTGAGAGACGCTAAGGAGACAGGTGCAATTGTAACGGCTGAAGACCACTCAATCCTCGGCGGACTTGGAAGCGCCGTCGCCGAAGTATTGTCTGAGCAACATCCCACACCCTTAAAGCGGATTGGAGTGAAAGACCAGTTCGGTATTTCAGGGCCCGCTCCAGAGCTTTTAGAAGCCTACGAGCTAACTTCAAGACACATTGTTAAGGCTGCGGAAAACGCTTTGGCGATGAAATAGAAGAGGAAACAAGTTACTCTACAGACCCAATTACCTCAACAGAACACTTTTTCTTTTTGCAGATTTCCTCTATTTTTTCCATCTCAGATTCCTTAGCAGTCACCAGGAAGTTGTCGAGGTTTCTAGTCACAGGATAAGGAATATTCTCGTTTAAATTGAATTTCCTCCCGCTTTTCCCCTCCATCTCAAAGACTACTGAAACCAAGCCCCCCTTAGTAACGTCTTTAGCCGCGTTAATTTTCACTCCCTTACTTAAAATCTCAAACCAGCATTCAAACAAGGTCCTGGCAAGTTCAATCCTCTCGTCCTGCTCCCCCCAGATGGGGTCACCAATCAAGGCGATGATATCTCCCGACTTAGACCCGGAATCACGGATGGGATCGGTTAGTAATAGCTCCCCTACGACTGTGAGACTGCAGCGAGGGTCAGACTCTTCGAAAAGAGTATTTCCTCCAAGTAGCGGGATCTTCAATGCCAAGGCCTGAGCCTTCAGACTCCCAAGCATCCCAGCAACCTCTTTTTTGGATCCAATCAGGGTGTCTAAAGCAAAGATTGGCCTCGCCCCCTTGACTACGACATCGGTTGAAGCATGAATTAGAGCAGACTTTAATACTAGTCTTTTCGAATACGGCCCGTCTGAAGACACAACCAGCTTTTTCCCGCCGAAATCAATGCAGACTGCGTCATCCCAGTCGGAAATGCCCATGACTGGATTTGCCAACTCGTCCATGGAAAGGAGCTCCTCCCTAATCCACTCGATGGATTTAACGTGTTTTTCGATTACGTCCACTTTTCTTAAACTCTTCGATACCAGGGCAACAGCTCCATTCGTGGATGTAGGGTATGAAACTCACTAAGTTTTGGAATGGGAACTCCCTGCAAACTTTAGGCCGGATTTCATAGATCGAGCACTTGTCATCCACTGAGAAAACACATCTCCCGTTAACTCGTTTAAGCTTTTTTTCACCCAACCTCGTTTTTTCGACGAAATCTTTGTGTCCTTCCGAACCTATCCGGTCTATGTCTTGCTCATTTAATGAGATGATTGCGAAACGACAGCAATTGCCGCATTGAATGCATTTGAACTTATCCTTCCTACTTGCCAGAATAATTCTTCGAACTATTATTGGGACACTCACCAGAATCACGATGTAGGCGAGAACAATTGAGTACTTGAAAAATGAGATGATAAATTCCATGATAATTCTTTATCTTAAAGGGAAAAATACGTTTGATTTTTATATCTAGACGATATAAAATATACCAACTTTTTCCAAGACTAAAATGGCAGGGAAAACAGCTAAAAAAACAATAAAAGCCCCAAATAAGAAAACAAAGGCTGCGAAAAAGTGCTGTAAACACTGCCAGGACTACAAGAACTGCGACGACAAGGGCGAGTGCTGCGAATACTGCGACTACTACATTAAGGGTAAATGCACATACACTCGAGCCAAGAAAAACAAAGTGAGCCCTCAGATGGTTTTGGATACGTCAACTTCCTACGCCTTCGACGACTTCCGCGGAGACAACTACGGGATCGACGACTACGGGGAATACGAGGAATTCGACTAGATTACTACTCGTTCATGCTGCCGGATCGATAACCCAAAAGGTCGCAGGTCACGTATTTAAAGCCTATTGACTTGAAGAAATCTGAAATCTTAACCCGGTTTTCAAACAACAATCTAAATTCGGGGGGGTCAACTTCAATGCGGGCTAAATCCCCGTGAAGTCTAACCCGAAGCTGGGAAAGACCGAGATTTATAAGGAAATCCTCAGCCTCCTCGACGACACCGAGCTTCTTGCGAGTAATCTCGTCTCCGTAAGGTATTCGGGATGAGAGGCAGGCACTCGAAGGCTTGCTTGCATTCGGAAGGCCGAGTGTTCCGGCAAGAGTTCTAACCTCCTCTTTGCTAAATCCCACCTCGGCTAAAGGACTTAAAACACCTGCCTCGGAAAGAGCGCGAGCCCCCGGACGGTGACCGCAAAGCTCAGAGGCATTAGTACCCTCAAGCACAACTTTAAACCCGCGGTTCACAGCCTCCGCAAGCAAAACTTTAGAAAGTTCTCCCTTACAAAAATAACACCTGTCTTCGGGATTCATCGTGAAATCAGGGTTTCCTAGTTCATCATGGGCTATTACAATGTGCTTTATTCCAATTGATTTTGCAATCGTTCGAGCGCACTCAAGCTCGTTTCTTGGGAGTGTGGGAGAGTCTAAGGTTACTGCCAAAGCCTTGTCTTTCAACACCTTAAATGCTACTGCAGCTAAAACACTCGAGTCTACTCCGCCAGAAAACGCGATTACAGCACTCTCTTGGTCTTTTATTAGTTTTTCTAGTTTCTCGAGTTTTTGGTCTGGCATCTTAAATAAGATACAGTATCATAAATAAAAGATGGTTAAATCGTCAAGGATTTCAGGTTTCTACAAGCTGGGTGTGAAAGAGAGGGTTGGAAAGATTGTTGAGCTTGCAGGCCTAACATCGGAGGATGCGAAGACCTTATCCACCGGCCTTTCAATCGAACAGGCAGACCAGATGATCGAAAACGTGATTGGAACATACAACCAGCCTTTTGGAGTGGCACTAAACTTTCTCATAAACGGCAAAGACTATATCGTTCCGATGGCGACAGAAGAGCCGTCAGTAATTGCTGCCGCCTCCAACGCCGCAAAGATTGTTCGAGAATGCGGGGGCTTTTCAACTAAGAGCACGTTTCCGATAATGATAGGCCAGATACAGTTGACGGCAATAGGTAACCCTGAAAATGCTAGAGAGCTCATTTTAGCCGAGAAAGACGACTTAATCCGAAAGGCTAACGAGCTTGACCCGGTGCTCGTGAAATTTGGGGGAGGCTTAAGAGATGTTAAAATTAGGATTCTAGACTCCATCATAGGGAAGCTTCTAGTCGTGCACTTGCACGTGGATGTTCGGGATGCCATGGGAGCCAACGCCGTGAACACGATGTGCGAGGCTCTGGCCCCTCGTCTTGAGGAGATTACGGGAGGAAAAGTGTATTTGAGGATTATTTCAAATTACGCCATTGAACGGCTTGCCCGCGGCAAAGCAGTGGTTTCAAAAGATGTTTTAGGTGGTGAGGAAGTCGTGGACGGGATAATAGCATGCTATGCCCTAGCCGACGCCGACGTCTATCGGGCTGCAACCCACAATAAGGGCATTATGAACGGGATTACGGCAGTTGTTTTAGCTACAGGTAATGATACGAGGGCTGTTGAGGCTGGAGCACACTCTTATGCATCGCGTTCGGGAGTTTACAAGCCGCTTTCAATTTACAGGAAGAATGCGGACGGGGACTTGGAGTGCGAGATAGAGCTTCCCGCCGCAGTCGGCCTGGTCGGAGGTGCTACGAAGACGCATCCGACTGCGAGAACCGCGGTAAAGATTCTGGGTGTCGAGTCGGCGAGCGAGCTCTCCGAGGTTTTAGCGGCAGTAGGGCTGGCACAGAATCTCGCAGCTCTTCGGGCTCTTTCGACTGAGGGTATCCAGCGAGGGCACATGGAGTTGCACGCTAGAAACATCGCGGTTTTAGCAGGTGCGAAAGGAGATGAAGCGGAATCAATCGCAAAAATGATGGTCGGTGAGAGAAAGATTAGGGTTGATAGGGCTAAAGAATTGTTGGAGGGTTTGAAATGAAATCTCATAAAGTCGCCATCATCGGAGGGGACGGCATAGGACCTGAAATAATCACTGAAGGAGTGAAAGTACTAGATGCAGTCGCAGACAAATTCAACTTCAGCATAGACTGGACGGAATATCCGAATGGCGCAGACCATTACCTGGAAACAGGAGAACTAGTAAGCGAAGACACGCTCGCCGCCCTTGGGAAGGCTGACTCAATCTACTTGGGAGCACTGGGTGATCCCAGGTGCGAGCCGGGAGTCCTTGAAAAGGGGATTCTGCTAGCGCTCCGATTCCACTTCGACCAGTATATAAATCTTAGACCCATAAAACTGCTTGAAGGCGTGTGGTGCCCGCTTAAAGGTAAGGGGCCAAAAGACATAGACTTCACAGTAGTTAGGGAGAACACCGAAGACTTTTACGTCGGCATAGGAAACCACGTTAAGCAGGGGAAGACTCACCAGGAACTTGAAGTGATTCGAAGCCTATACTCGGTGAAATTCGGCTTAGACATCGAAGCAGACCGCTCGGAAATCGCATACCAGATAGGCGTGCTCTCCCAGAAGGGTTCGGAGCGGGTCATCAGATACGCTTTTGATCTTGCGAAAAATAAGGGTAAGGACAGGGTGACTGCTGTAGACAAGGCTAATGTATTGTCCCATGTCTACAACTTCTGGAGGACTATTGTCGAGGACGTGTCGAAGGATTATCCGGGAATTGAACACGAATTCAACTACGTGGACGCCATAACCATGTGGTTTATTAAAAACCCGGAGTGGTATCAAGTCGTGGTAACGCCAAACATGTTCGGCGACATTATAACTGATTTGGGCGCCATGATCCAGGGAGGCTTAGGTCTTGCCCCGGGCGGAAACATCAACCCGGACGGAGTCTCAATGTTCGAGCCAATACACGGTTCAGCCCCAAAATACAAGGATATGAACCGCGCGAACCCGCTTGCAACCATTTGGGCTGGAGCGATGATGCTTGACGAACTCGGCGAGGAGAAAGCCGGTGAAGCCGCGGTCAAGGCGATAGAAGACGTTTTAAAGGAAGGGAAAATCAAGACTAAGGATCTAGGCGGCCAAAACACTTGTTCTGAAATGGGCGACGCAGTCGCCGAGAAGGTCGCGGGGAATTGAAGGAAGAATGAGATCAAGGCGTAGGGTGGATTTAATTCTGGCGTTTCTTTTAATCTCTATTCTGGTAATTGGTTTGCGGGGAGTAAACCTTAAGGACAAGCTGCCTAAAAGCGCCGAAAGGATTCTTAATGTGGAATACCCTATGGAGGGTGTCCAAATCGTTACGGTCCAGGGAATGTTCGAAGGAGAGCAGTATACAGTTAAAAGGCTGAGTTATGTGGGGGAGGGGAAGGTGTATACAAATTTTTTTGATGAAAGCTTAAAGGATGGCCTGGATTGGATAATCGAGAACACTTCCGAGGGGGTCGTTTTCCTGTCATGGTGGGATTACGGCCACATGATTCGAGGCTACGCAAAAAGACAGGTCGTAGTGTACGCCCCTTCAAGCTCTATTCTTAAAACCCTGGCAAACAAGGATTGGGATCCAATCGTTCAGGGGGAATTCTCAAGCCAAGAAAAAATACGGGACGTGGGAGAAGCACTTCTAACGGAAGACTCCAGTAAGACGCTTGAAGTTATGGGTAAATACGGGGCAGAGTATCTTCTAGTTCACTCATCAGACGTTGAAAAGTCGGGGGCAATCGCATACGCAGTCTCCGGGGAATATGAGGAGGCGTCTGAAAACACAATACTTTCTAAAGCAGTCCATAAAAAAGAGATTGGAGGGCTAAACCTCGTATACGAAGACTTTTTTATTCGCATCTACGAGAAAGATCAGTCTTCAGGTTCGATGTGAACTATTACGTCTCTCACGTTTCCGAATTTTTCTTTGATGGCTTCCTCGACTTTGTGGCTTATTTCATGTGCTTCGCCCAAGGGTGTTTTGGAGCTTAATATTATGTGAAGGTCGACGAAGGCTTCGTCTTCAAGTCCGTGAGAGCGGATTCTGTGGGATCCTAAGACTCCTCTGACTTTTAAGGCTGCTTCTCGGATTTTCACAGGGTCTAGGGGGGATGTGTCGCAGAGTGTTTTCGAGCTTGATTTCATGATCTTGTATCCCATCCGGAAAATCAGAAAGGCTATTAGTATGGCGATGGCAGGATCGACTACTACGTATCCTATTTTTATCGCGGCAAAACCCGCTATTACGGAGAGTGACACGTAAACGTCGCTTTTCGTGTGTTTGGAATCCGCAATCAGTATGGGGGAGTGAAGGTGGATGCCCTTCCTAAGTTCAAAGCGGGAGACAAAGTAATTTATTATCATGGTGCCGACCATTACGAGAATGGTTATTGTCGTTATGTCTGGGATTTTCGGATTTTTCACTCGGTCGTAGACTCCTTCAAGGATCTCGAAGCCGGTTACTAGGAGAAGTAGCGCTATAAGTGTTGTTGCGAAAACCTCATACTTTCTGTGCCCGTAAGGGTGGTCAATGTCCGCGGGTTTGCTGGCGCGGGATATCGCAAACAAGCCGATTACGTTCGAGGTTGAGTCGAAAAGCGAGTGGATGCCGTCAGCAATCATTGCCAGAGAGTTGGCTAGAATGCCGAACACGAGTTTTGCGATAGTTACGAGGAGATTCAACACTAAGACGAGGATGAGTGTGGTTTTTACTTCAGAGTATTCTTCTTTCAAAGTGTTGTAACCTCACAGCCATCCTCCAAAACGATTACAGTATGTTCGAACTGGCTTACAACCCCTTTTTTCATCTCGTGTAGCGGGGGATAGCTTTTGATAATGTTTTTCGAAAGGAGTTCATTTACTGCGAGGGGAATTTTAAGTTGGCTTATCTTATTGGAAAGCCACCGTTCAGCGAAAGGTAGGCTTTCACGATCCCCCATCTCTTTCATGATAAGGCGGGCCTCACGCATTCTAGTGGGTTTTCTATCGATCATGGAGTATATTTCAGGCTTCTTGGATTCCACAACCCTCCCATAGCCGTCTGTTGCGAAAGGCTCAAGGGCCAATACCATACCCTCCTCAATCCTCCAGTCGTATGGGACCTTAATGTTTGGTATTGAAAGTCCGGCGTGAAGATCGTGTTGTTTCACTTCATGGCCAGTGAGGTTTTCAATCGGTTTAAAGCCAGCCGATTGAATTGTATCCTGCACGATCGCCCCAATGAGGGAAACCGAGGCACCGGGTTTGATAGCCGCGATCGCATTTTCAAGAGACTTTTCATTCACTTCAAGAAGCTTTCCAAATTCACCCGACAAGTCTACAGTACAAGCAGTGTCCGCTATAAACCCGTCAATGTGGACGCCGACATCAAGGGATACAACATCCTTATCTGAAAAAACAAGCTCATCATTAATCTTTGGTGTATAGTGTGCTGTAACATCGTTGACACAAATGTTCACTGGAAACGCGATTTGCGCACCCTCACCCAGAATCCGGGACTCCACCTTCTCTGCCACGTCAAGTAGTTTCACACCGGGTTTAATCAGGGTTCTACCATCATCCCTGATTTTACTTGCGATTTTACCCGCCTTCCGATAACATTCAAGTTCCTTTTCATCCATAGTATGTTTAAATTGATTGACGGAAATAAATATACAAAAAATGGTTTTCATAGTGCTTGAGGGGATAGACGGCTGCGGGAAAACCACGCAAGCTATGAAACTGGCCGAATGGCTGAGGTCCCAAGGAAAGAAGGTATTTTTGACATCGGAGCCAACCTGCGGGAAAACAGGAGTATTCATAAGGCAGATTCTCTCGGGAGAGGAGAAAGTAGACCCAAAGACCTTGGCACTCCTTTTCACGGCAGACCGTGCCGAACACCTGAAAAGGGAGGTCGAACCCGCCCTCGCAGACGGGAAAATCGTCATCTCAGAGCGTTACTACCACTCGACGATAGCCTACCAGGCGGCCCAGAGCGTCGAGCGGGGGTGGCTCGTCCAAATAAACTCCTTCGCCCGAAAACCGGACGTGACCTTCCTCCTTGACCTTGAACCAAGGATGGGGGCTGAGCGGTCTGACCAAGCTGAGATATTTGAGAACGCGGAATTTCTGAAGAAAGTGAGGGCGGAATACCTCAAGCTTTCGGGCGAGATGGTTGTTGTAAATGCCGCAAAGTCGCCTCAAGAAGTTTTGGAATTGATGAAGTCCAGGCTTTCAGGATTAGTATAGGTTAAGAAAGATAGTCCGTAACTTTAACGTCTTTTAGTTTCCGGACAATCTCCTGCGGCGCATGCAGTGAAACCATAATCTTCTCTTTTTCCGACCGCTCTAGAGAACGCGCAAGGTAGGAAACCTCTTTGATCGACTTTAATTCCCCGTCAACATCGATTTTAATCTTGAATTCGGAAGACTTCTCTTCAGGATAATCCAGGAGAACGTAGCCTTTCTCAATGTTGTAGTCAGTTCCGATTTCACCCTCAATCCTCAAGTGGTCCTTCCTAAGCTTGCGGAAAACCCGGTTCCCAAGATCAGACGCCTTCACCGAGGAGAAAGTCTTGAAAAGCCTCCGCTCGTCAAGCCGATTTATGACATCGGTTGGATAGCCTCCAAAACACCTTAAAAAAGAAATCACGTCAACATCATCCATGTAACGAAACTTCTCAAACAATAATTCCCCGAATTCATAAGCAAAAGCGAGAGCATGCCTTAACATAAACTCTGCGATTCTTTTCGTATGGTGGCGGTAAACCGTCTCATACATCATGTTCCGGCTTATGAGCAAAAGTTCGACAGCCTCAAGAGAGCTGTAATCAACGACAAGCCTTCGGTTTTTAATCCTCATTCCAGAGATTATCCTCTCAACGTCAATCACACCGTATGCAACACCCGCATAATAAGAGTCCCTGACAAGGTAGTCCATCCTATCCAAGTCTATCTCAGATGAAATAATTTTGCCTAGCTCCCTTTTACCTGAGACAAAATCCGCGACAAGGGATGGACGAATATCATATTTTTCCAAAATATGGGTAACCTCGGAGTTCCGTATAACATCACACGAAATTTTTTCGTGGGTGTGTCCCATCTCAGACAAAAGCTCGTCCGTTGTGTGAGAAAACGCACAATGCCCAACATCATGTAAAAGCGCTGCCGCCCTAAGCGGAAGACTCTCACCCTCCCGAAGGCCTAGATGGTCAGACATGACTGAAGCCAGGTGAAGAACTCCGAGGGAATGCTCAAAACGAGAAGAATGCATGGCTGGATAAACAATGTGGCATAAGCCATTTTGCTTTATCCTTCGAAGCCTTTGCATTTGAGGCGTGTCAAGAAGATCCAACTCAAGCTGGTTGAGCCTTATGTTTCCGTGGATAGGATCCCGGATTATTTTTACGGCCTTCATTCTTATTTTATAACTAATTGAATAACTTACATGGAAAAAAATAAGGCAATCATTGTTTTAGTTGCTTGTATACTGGCTTTTTCCATAGGATACTTTCTTTATGGTAGTCTAGAAGGTAATAAAGCAGATGATTTCAAGGAGAAGACAATATCGCAAATGCTAGCATCCAAAACCTACCTCTTCAACACTTCAATCACAATAAAGACTGACGGAACCATCCAAGGTTTTACAGTAAACACGAAAGACGTCATCTCAGGAAACGGCGCAGTTGACGTTCCAAACAGACGCATGCTCTTGGACGTGACAGTCAGATCAAGTGGAAACGACCAAGCACTCAGTAAAACACAGAATTCTCAAGTCTACTTCATAGGCGACAAAGTATACTTTACGTCCAACGAGACCATTGTCGAACAACAGATCAATGACTCTGAATTAATCTGGAGGGAGCGAACACAGTTGAAACAGCTTGCGGAAATATTTTCAAAGTCGAAGTTCGAGGTCACTGGCGAAGAATCAATACATGGAATTCAAACGTCCATCCTAACCCTGTATCCTGAAAAAACCGACCTCGTAAAATACATTGCAGAGCAGTCGAGTGTGGGTGGTGCGCCACTTGAGATTTCTGAGAGTCAGCTTGTTGATTTATCCGAGATGGTTAAGGATTATTCCCTCACTCTTTGGGTGGGCAAACAGGATTACCTGCCCAGGAGATTTATAATGAGGATGAGCCTCGCCTCTGGTGAGATTTCAAGGGAGAGTGAGATTGTCATGGATGTTTGGGCTTATGGCAGTCCAATAGAAATTAATTTGCCTAAGGTTTAGTGAGATTACTTTCCTTTTTTCCCAAACCACAAGACTATTCCCGCAATGGTTATGAAACCTGCCGATAAAAGCGCTGTTTGAGTTGTTAGCGGGATGTTGAGATTCTTGTTTAAGGCGTAGATTAGAAGTGGGGGAGTTAAACCCAGAAAAAAACTGAGTGTTAACGTCCAGATCAATCCGAGTTTTTTAGAATCAAATAGCCCCTTAACTAAAGCGTAGCCTGGAATGAATACAATGGCTGCAATCATTACCGAACCCAAAATGATACCTTCAGTATTCATTTAATCTAAAGTAATTACAAGAGAGTTAATATAAGTCGGGGAGTATTTAAAAGAAGATCTTTCAAAAAAATCGGATTGGTAAACAATTCCTTAACCGTCTTGGATGCGATATCCATGTCACCCCCACGGTTTAAAGATGATGAACCAGACTCAATTAAATCGACGAGCAAGTCAACGTCCTTCTCACAAATTTTATCGACAAACCTTCTGATTAAAAGATGGAGTTTAAGCTCTCTTCCGATTTTATCCCTCCAAACTGCTTCATAATTTTTCTCACCCACACATGATGCCGCAATACCCCCCAAGACAACGCCCCCTCCTGTTGTGGCCTTAACCTGCCCCGCGGCATCCCCGACAGTCCTCACCCAACCGTAATCAGTTCTAATCTTTGGATTAAAAACGGGTATTATCCCGTAAACAGGGTTTGAAGGCCTGCTCTTTTTAACTCTACCGTCACTCTCAAGTTCCTTCAAAAAAGAGGTGAGAAACGGTGTGGGGTTTCCTCGGGCGCATAAACCCACCCTAGCATAATCTCCAGCAGGGATCACCCACGAGAAAAAGCCGGGAACATTAAAGTGGACTTCAACCAAATCAGGGTCGAAATCCATCTTCAAGTCAACTTGAGCACCCACAAGAAAATTTTTTGGATGATCCAATCCGAGCTTTCTGTGGAAGGAATAGTTGACTCCTGACGCTAAAACAATTTTGTCGCAAGGGTAGGAGCCGGACTTAGTCTTCACTTTTCCTTTGGCTACGTCAAAAACCCGCTCGTTTACGACGTTCACGCCCTTGCGCTTGGCCGCAGATAAAAGCCGTTCATCAAACCGCCTGCGGTCGACCACGCAAGCCATCTTCTTCCCGGGATTTACTTCACAAGACTTTCCGGAAGGAGAGACGAAGCGCGCTCCAGAAATATTGTTTAGAAGGGAGTCCCCAGGTTTTACACCCAACGTCTTAAGGCCTGAAACACTAATGAGTCCAGCACACTGGACGGGCTGTTCCTTGTGCTCCTCGAAAAGAAAAACCTCATCTTGATCCACTAAAGTTTTCGCTGCAATACAACCGGAAGGGCCCGCCCCGACCACGGAAGAAGCCATGTTAAACTTACTGGAAACGCCCTCGGCGCCTCTTCTTTATAGTTAAGTCATTGAGCTTGCCTACAAGATCCCGGGTCGCCCTTAAAGTGGGGTTGGGTGAATCAAAGTCGTCGGATTTAATCAATCCCTTGTCCAGCAGGATCTTCGCATATGATCTGACTGTCTCGCCATCCAAGTCCATGGTCTGGGAGGCTTCATCCAGTTTAATGCTACCCCACCTATGCAAAACCTTGATTAAATCCTGAGTCTCAGTAACCCAAGTAGTCTCCTCGCCGCCGATAAGCTCTTTCTGAGGGGAAACCATAACATCCAAAAGAGTATTGAGCTCCCTCTCCTCATACACGTTTGATTTCTCCCTCTCCTTGCGGATTAGTTCGTCTTTTTGAGCCAGCTCATCTTTAAGAGACTCTATCTCCCTGTCCTTGTCGGCTAAAAACACCTCCCTTTCAGTCCTCTCATCGGCAAGCCTCAACTCACCCTCCTTCTTAACCTTGTCTAAGCCATCTATCGCATCAAATCGCATCTTATGCTCCCTTGCAAGATGCCTTGACATGACCTTAATCTTCTCTTGGTCTAAGGATTCGACCGGGCCACCCTCTGAAGACAAGGCATTTTGCATCTCAGTGATAGAATCATACTGGTCTGAAAAATCTTTTTGTTGTTCAGAAAGCCTTTTTTCCAACTCCCGATTCTTTTCCTGCTCCTGCACGTAAAGCCTTCTAACCCTGTCTAATTCCTTCTTAACCAGATCAAATGTCAAGTCGTCGGATTCCATGGCATTATTTCTTCCTTAAATCAACAACATCGGAAACGTCCGGTCCCGTGGAAATGAGAGTTAAGGGGACTTCCATTTGGTCCTCAATGTTGTTTAAAAAAGATTTAGCATCTTTAGACAAACCATCATAGCTTTTCACTCCAAGACATTCGGGAAACATCTTGTCCACGCAAGTCAAGACTATCTGGGTTGCACCATTTACCATAATAGAATATTTCGCAAGGTCAAAGTCGAATGCCCCGATCTTTCTGGGACGGCCCGTAACAGTTCCCTTCTCCCCGAAAAGGTGCGCGATCTTCTCGTTAGCATTTTCCCCAGGCATGCCGGCATCGTCGGCACGGGCTAGAACACTCTTCCACAACGGGTCTTTCTTCACGTCATCATCGGTTAAGTAGTGGATGTAAGGATCTTCCCCGACACGGCTCATGTAAGCCTTGAATATCACGTAGACGTCGTCCACATTCGTCGGGCCTAACCCCACGTCCGCGCAAGCCGTCGACGCTGAAGTGTCCTTGGAAGTGACATAAGGGTAGTGGCCGTAGTAGAGGGACAAGCCGAAACCCTGGCTAGCCTCAATCAACACTTCCTCACCAGCCCGGGCAGCATCATTAACCATCTGCGGGACATCAGCCAAGTATTCGGAAAGCTCGGGAGCATCCTTTGCCAGTCTTGCGATCCTGTTCACTCTCGCGGCATTGGCGGGACCGCAACCAGAAGCCGTAGTCCCGATCTTCTTCGAATTCTCAGACTTGTCAAGCTCCTTATGCTCCTCATCAATGATCGAACACCGTTTGTCGACGAAAATCCTGCCTTCCGTCTTGGTAATCTCTACTTCATCAAGAAACTGTTGAATGTCGACCAACACTCCCGCACCGATAGCAAGCTGCGACTTCTCATTTACGAACCCGCAAGTAAGCATTCGAAGCCCATACTTTACTCCGTCCTTGTAAACCGTGTGCCCCGCATTCGGGCCTACTCCAGCCCGCGCGATAACCTTAGGATCATCCTCCATCGCAAGATAAGACACAACCTTCCCCTTCCCCTCGTCGCCGTAGTGACCGCCCACAACTACTGAAACCATTCTCGCAAAAACTATTAGATTAAAAGCTTAAAATAAAATCCCTCCCAAATAGTAAGCATGACCGTTTCCAAACTGGGTCCAACACCAGCACCAGGAGGTGGGAAGGTTAGGATTCTCGTGTTGGACGATGAGCATGAGATCTTGGAGGAAGTCGGTGCTGAACTTGCCTCGCCCCACAGGGAGATTGACTTGGTCCAAGTGATTTCTGTTTCCGAGGGCGTTTCCGCCTTCAGAGACCATGACATCCTGATAACAGACCAGCGGATGGAAGCAGTCGGGTACGAAGGTGGAGGTATGGAGGTTGTCCGACGCATCCGGAAGGCTGCTTTAGATGAAGGCCGCATGAAAAATCCCGTCGCAATAATAAACTCAACTGGAGCACCGAATTTGACTGGAGACCCTTATGAGGCCGACTACACTCACTCCAAGAGGAGCGGGATCGTCAAGGATAAAGACGGTGAACTAGACAGAGACATGGTAAGAGGGTATGGTAACCTATTGTGGCTCGTCGAAAAAATCGAGGCAGAACAACTGACTCAGTTAGAATAAGTCTTCGTCTTGCATGTAGTTTTTCTTGAGTTTTAAGGCGATTTCGGCTTTCGCAAGCTCGCTGCCGAGGTAGGCTGCGTGGGATGGGTCAACGAGTCTGCGGTTTACGATTTCAGTGGTGATTTGTTTTGCAGTCTCCCCCTTGAAAACTATTTCAGGTTTCCCGCCAGAATAATATACCGTGAAAATACGTCCGTCTGAAACACTAATCTTAAAGTATCCGCCACCTAAGGAAAGTGGTGCCTCCCACGAAGGCTCGACAACGGGAACATCCAGCTTCTTAAGATCAAACACTTGCTCTACCAGAAACTTTTCCTTGAGTTTGAGAAGATCCAACCCCAAATCCTTGGGCGGCTGACCACCCACCCGTGCAAGATACATCATCTCGCACGCCTTCGAGATTTCGGAAACACACCCCCGGGTCTTGACGCTTGCCTCAGTCGTAAATAATAGCTGGAAGTTCATCTCCGATGCAATCCCTGCCAAAACCATGTTCATTCCCGAAGAGTCGGCGTCAGCAAGCTCGGTAACATTGCCTGCCCCGAAAAGCATTGGAGTGTTGGGATTTCTACCCCTAAACTTTATGTATGCTGCAAGAGACCATGAGAATCCGCCTCCAAGCGGGGTGAGGACGGGGTCAGCTATACAAGGGGAATCAGCCTTCGAGATAAGTTCCTCTAAAAGGGCAACACGCTTTCCAACTATTTCCGGGATTTTCCCGGACTTATCCCTCGGGACTATTACGGCAGGAACATCCAAGGATTTGGAGATATCAATGGTCTTAGCGTCCAAACTCAAAATCAAGTCTGCACCGGAATCCACGGCAGACAAAATCTCCTTCTCACTCATAGAATCAACGCTCAACGGAGCGTCCACATTATCTCTGAGTATTGAAAGCATTTCCGGGATTTTTTCTGAATAGTCTTTCCCGGAAATCATTCCAAGGTCTATGATGCTGGCCCCGGATTCAAGATAGTATTTGGCACGGGAAACAAGTTCTTCATCAGAGAGGTGTGGAGCGTCCGGGATTTCCGCGATAACACGGCATAAACCGTTTAGATGAACCTTGTTTTCACTTCCAATCGAAAGAACCGGTTTAGAAGGAGTTCTTCCCTTAGATAAAATCGCCTTGTTTTCCGCTACGATCCTGTCTCTTAAAACGTCTTCCGCAGGCCTTGATGGGGAGAAACTCGAACTTCCAATCTCCCCTACCATAAGCTTCAAGTTCGCCAGATGCTTAGGCCCCTTAACACAGGGCACGCCAGTCTTCTCTGTGATTACCGATGCATCACCCTCAATTTGGCCTGGGACGACGAAAAGAGAAGCGGAAACCTTTTTTTGAAAAAGCTCTTCAGCCAGTGCTTCAAGGTTTATCAGGCTTGCGACAGGAGAGTCTGAAACAAAAATATTTTCTTCACCAACTATCTGGGAAAGCCTCCCGGCCGCCTCCCTCCCAGTAATGAAGATAATATCGCTCATAGTTGAGTTTTATAGGTTTTGGTTAATAATATTACTCGGTTAAAATGACAGGACAATTTGCGATAAACGTGAGGATAACCTTGAAGAAGGGCATGGCAGACGCTGAAGGAGAAAGCATAAACAAGGCCTTAAATTTACTAGGATTTAAAGTCGAAAGTGTGGAGACAGTGAAAACTTATGTGCTAACAGTGAAAGCAGACTCGGAAGAAAAGGCTCTTGCAACAGCTGAGGCGGCATGCAGTAAACTTTTGGCGAATCCTGTAATCCAGGATTTTGAGCTTAAGGTGCTTTAATGGAGGATTTGTACGAGCGAATAGGTGATTTGGACGCTTTCCATATTAAAATTCTTGAAGCAAGCAAAAAAGAGTTGGGGAGGATTTCCAGCGAGCGGTCACTGGGTCTTTCAGTCGACGAGATGTGTCTGATCCGCGACCACTTTAAGGGAGAGGGGAGGGATCCTACGGACATCGAGCTTGAAGCTTTTGCACAAAGCTGGAGCGAACACTGTTGCTATAAGACGAGCAAGCCCATCCTAAAAGAGACTGTTTTTGGGATTTCCGCACCTCAAAACATTTGTGTTATTTCTGAGGATGCTGGGGTTGTCGACTTCGACGACAAGCATGCTTATGTTCTCGCCCTCGAATCGCACAATCATCCGTCGGCCCTGGATCCGTATGGCGGGGCTGCGACCGGGATAGGGGGGATACTCAGAGACGTCATTTGTATGGGAGCCCAACCTATCGCTCTTATTGACCCGCTTTTTTTCGGGCCGCCCGACTTTGCCGAAGACAGGATTCCGGAGGGTACGAAAAGTCCGAAATACCTTTTGGAGGGGGTTGTGAAGGGCATTGCTGATTACGGAAATAGGGTTGGGATTCCGACTGTTGCGGGAATGGTATTTTTCGACGAGTCTTATGTCGGAAACTGCCTTGTAAACGTCGGTTGCATCGGAATCATGCGCAAAGACGAGCTTATTCACTCCCGAGCTGGAGGAGTGGGGGACATTTACATTCTGACGGGAGGGAAAACCGGCAGAGACGGTATTCACGGGGTTACTTTTGCGTCAGCAGAGCTTACCGAGGAGAGTGAGGAAGAGTCTAGGCCTGCGGTACAGCTAGGCTACGCCATCATGAAGGAGCCTCTCATGCACGCTTGTCTTGAAGCCAACAGGAAGGGTTTTTTAACGGGAATGAAAGATTTTGGTGGTGGAGGATTATCTTGTGTTTCAGCCGAGATGGCGCATGCAGGAGGTCTTGGAGCGACCGTCGAACTCGATAAGATCCCTTTGAAGGAGGAGGGTATTTCCCCGTGGGAGATTTGGGTTTCTGAGAGCCAGGAGCGCATGATGGTTTCGGTGAAACCGGAAAACGTTGACAAGGTCTTGGAAATCTTCGATTTCTGGGATGTCGAAGCTAATGTTGTAGGGAGTGTAGACGACTCTAAAAGGATTAAGGCGACCGTAAATGGCGAGGTTGTCCTTGATTTAGACCTTGACTTTCTTATCAAGGGAGTATGTTATGACAGGCCGTACACTATCTCCGAGGTTGAGGAAGAACACCCCATATACGATATGCCAGATCTCTTGGAAGTCGGCTACAGCATGATCGGCTCGCCCAATATTGCGAGTAGGGAGTCGATTGTTAGAAGATACGACCATGAAGTCCGAGCCAACACAATCCTTAAACCCATGCAGGGTGTTGTAGGATTCCAGTCTCACGGGGATGCGTCTGTGATGAAGCCGTTGACAGACTCTTTCAGGGGGCTTGCGATTACAAGTGACGTTAACCCTCACTTAACTCTTGCGGACCCGTACTGGGGTTCGGCCTCGGCAGTAGACGAGGTGATTCGAAACCTTGTCGCAGTTGGAGCCCGCCCTCATTCCATGGCAGACTGCCTAAACTTCGGAAACCCTGAGAAAGAAGACCGTTTGGGGGACTTTAAAAGAGCGTGTGAGGGCTTGCGCATGGTGGCGGAATACTTTAAGGTTCCGTTCGTCTCAGGCAACGTGTCACTATACAATGAATCAATCTTGGGGCCGATTGCGCCAACACCGACTCTGGTTGGAGTCGGAATCATCGAAGACGTGAGGAAGGCTGTTTCAACGGATTTGAAGAAAGAGGGCTCCCTCCTTTATCTGGTCGGTGACACTTTCAGGGAGTTGGGAGGATCACAATACCACAAAGTAATCGGGGAATTGGGGGGTGTAGTCCCGAAAGTTCACCCTGAAAAGCTCAAGGAAAAGATGGAGTTTCTACTTAAAAAGATGAAAGAGGAAGTCGTACTCTCATGCCACGACCTGTCCGAAGGAGGGTTGTTTGCAGCAGCCTGCGAGATGGCTTTTGGAGGACGTCTTGGAGTCGAGCTAGACCTTGAAGCGTTAGGCGGTTCCCTAAGATCCGACGAAAAACTTTTCTCAGAGTCTAATGGTAGATGGCTCGTGGAAGTTTCCAGTGAAAACTCTCAAGTCTTCGAACACTTCGACCAAGCAGTTCTCATCGGGAAAGTCTTGGATTCTGCGGACATCAAGATCCTGGATGAGGGATTCGAGCTTGAATTCGATTTGAACGAGCTTCGAAGCGTCTGGAACCTGGGAGTTGCGGAGGAGACTGGATGATGGATGCCGCAATAGTTTTGATCGAGGGTACGAACTGCGAGGACGAGAGCAAGCTCGCCTTCGAAAAAGTGGGTATTGCCGCTGAGAAAGTTCATTTAAAACAGTTTACTGGGGACTGTGCCAAGGACAGGGGGCGGAGGATTAGCGACTTTGAAATCCTCTTTTTCCCTGGCGGCTGGAGTGCCGGCGACTACGTGCGAGCTGGAGCAATATTTGCAGCGCGGTTGAAATCCAAGCTTGGGGGGGAGATCTCCGAATTCGTCTCTGAAGGAAGGCTTGTGGGTGGAGTTTGTAATGGATTCCAGATTCTCACCGAACTCGGGCTCCTGCCGGGATTTAATGGACTTAGCGAAGTGCCTGAAGGAGTCCTTACGATTAACGCCTCATCCCGCTTCCAGTGCAGGCCGGTTTACTTAAAGCATGAGTCAAGCTGCGACTTTACTGGAAAAATCAAGAAGAAGCAGGTCCTTCAAATACCCGTCGCACACGCTGAAGGGCGTCTCAGCTTCGGAATAAAAAACGATGAGGACCTTAAAATACTCGAAGACAACGATCAGATAGTGTTTAGATACTGCATGCCCGACGGCAAAGACGCGGAAGGAAAGTTCCCTTGGAATCCGAACGGATCAATCGCAGACATCGCGGGAATCTGCAATCCCGAAGGGAACGTGCTGGGTATGATGCCCCACCCCGAAAGGGTTATGGAGAAAATACAGCAGGCGGATTGGACGAGATCCGGCCCGAAAGGCCCTGGAGACGGGAGAATATTCTTTGAAAGCATTGCAGGGTATCTAAAGAAAAAGAGGTAGGATGGATTGTGTCAACATCGAAAAAAACAAGGCAGAGTGCACTTGCCCGGAAACATACTGTTCCAGGCACGGCTTATGCTGCGAATGCATAAGATACCACCGAAACCTAGGACAATACCCGGGATGCCTGAAATAAAAAGTTTTTTAGCCTACATCCCCACAAATCAGACATTTTCTATCCTGGGCGCAAGATAATATACTACTTTTCCTTCCCCTATCGCATACTCGATCTTGAGCGGCGCATCAGTCTTAAGGCTTAAGATGACTACGGAAGGGGCTTCAGCGGCCTTGAGGATGTTTTCTAGATGATCCAGGGAGAAGACGGCCCGGGCCGGGGACTTGATGTCTTTGGCAAGCATCGTTTCGTCGGAAAAGTTTATGTTAAGGGACCCCGTGTCTCCGTCAGACTTGATGTTGAAGCCGTCTTCAAGAGATAAGGCTACATGATTCGACACGAGTACCGCATCTTTTAAGGCCTCCTTGATAACGTCAGGCTGAATCTTAATTTCCGCCGAAAAGTCAATGTTCGGCTTCTTTGGCGGCGTAGACGAGCCTTCGATCACTGCGATATTGAATTCCCGGGTCGTCTGACCCGTAAATATCAACTTGAGGCGAGAGTCCAAAGACAATTCAATCTTGTCTTCGGCTCGAGACCTTTTCGTAATCTTCGACAATTCTGGAAAATCTACCCCAATATTAACGGGCTCTGAGACCTCGTATTTCTCGAAAGCTTTTTTAGGCAGTATAAAGTCGACGAGTGCTATCTGGCTTGGATCCATCGCCCTAAGTTTCAGCCCCTCAGAGTCTATTTGGAATGTTCCTTCATCTATTAACGCCGCTATAGCTTCTATGGAGTTTCGAAAGCTTTTCGTGTCCGAGATTACTGCTTTGAATTTTGTCATATTCACATCACCCTAAACGGATTAGATGGGATATTATGTGAGTTGGTATTAAAAAAGGAAGCGTTTCCTGACGAAATCCTTGCTCAAAGAGAGGATGAAGGCGGCAGCTTTAGGGCCCTTCTCCTTTCCAATGAGCATGCTATAAATCGCTTTGAATGCCTCTGGAGGTTTGAGTCCCACCTCCCGGGAAATCTCATATATCCTCTTGTGAAATGTTTCGGGGGTCCAGGATCCGTCAAGTTCCGCGGCAATGAGTTTAAGGAAAGTTGTTTGATCTTCGGAAAGTCCCTCCCAATTTTTACTCGTATCCACAGACAAATCAAAGACTAGGTAGTCTGGCCCGAATCTTTTAACCCAAGTCCCGGCAAGCTCAACCCGCCTTGCAAGGCCCTCGATATCGTGTCCTGAATATCCGATGCTGGATGCCTTCTCATCGAGCGTTTCACTTGAGGCTTCAGGGAGGACTTGAGCCAATACGGAACACAAAGTATAGGGTACGTTAACGTATGCGAGCTTGCCGACTTGGGAGAGCAGGTAATGTTTTTTAAGCTTGTCTTCGCCTTCCTGCTTTCCGAAATACACTCTCTCAGCCTCGTCGTATTCGTCGGAAAGGTTTGGAATCCTCGACAAGTCAATATCCCTTTGCTTTTCAAGCCGCTTGTACAAGAAGAATTTGAGGACTTCGGGTTCGGCAATCTCCAGCCAGTTCGAGAGAGTAATCACATTTCCCGCAGACGAGCTGATTTTCGCACCGTTTACGGTGAGAAACTCGTAGACTACAGGTTCTGGTGCGGGCCAGTCGAATATTTCCTCCGAAATTATCTTGGATGTATCGTAGCTTCCTCCAGCTGCGGCATGGTCTTTGCCGAAGGGCTCGCAAGTCACTTTAAAGTGGTGCCAGCGGGCAGCCCACTCAACCCTCCAAGGCAGCTTGCCTTCCCCCTTCGTTATGTCTGACTCCCCCTTGAAACCGCAGCCTGAAACATTGTTGCCCGATACTTCAGCACCCTCACAGACATATGAGACTTTATCCCCGCTAACCAAAGTCGCAGTAGTTGTTGAAATCCTCCCGCAGCCCCCGCAGATGGGAGTCCACGGGATAAAGTTGGATGGCAGCGGAGTCTTTCTGAATTTATTCAAGATATCTCGAATATCATCGCCATTACTCAAAGCCTTACGAATCCCGTCGATCAAAGAGCCGTTCAAGTAAAGCTCCCTCCCAGAATAAATTGTGGGCTCAACCCCGAAGGCGGCCAGATTATCAATAAATGAGCCCGTAAAGTGTTCGACGAAATTGCCGTGGCAGTCTCCCAAGGGGTCTGGTATGTCGTAGACTGGTTTTCCAATGTGTTCTGCGAGATGCTTTAAGTTGGAAGGCACCTTACGGAAGGGATCAGAGTCGTCGGCAACCCAAATCAAGTCGACCTTAACACCCCGATCACATAAAACCTTCCGGACAGCGTCACCCCGGATTACGTCAGAAGCATTCCCCAAGTGAGGAATCCCGGAAATAGACGTCCCAGTCTCAATAACATGGCTTCCACCATGCCCCTCCAACCTGTCAGCAACAAGCTCAGCCCAATGCATAGTAAGAAAGTATTTAGGAGTAATACCTATAATTAAATGGCAGTGTGATGATGCGAACAACCTCTGACTCGTGATGACTGATGGGCGAACTGACTGCCAAATACTTAAATAGACAAGTAATTCTTTAACATGATGGGCCTTACAAAATACGAGATAAGAACGAGAATCATTAATCATCTAAGAGCACTGACAGCATCATTGCCGATGAGTATTATTAAGGTATAGGGACTAACAAAAGACAGGATAATAAGGGAAATTCTAGGGCCAAATCCAGCAGAGAACCAACGTAAGCTATTTGAACTTGCATTTAATGAGCTTCTACAAGAAGGATCTGTTAATTATGAGAAAAGACAATTTGAGGTCTATTTACCTGAAAATCGGGGAGTTAATTTCGGAATACAAGTTAATGAAGAAGAATCAGAAAAAATTAATGAAGAGAATGGAGATGAGATAAATTGGTTTTTCTTAGGACTCTTGGCATTTTTCTTATGGCTTGGAAGTAAAACGGTTGATTCTGACGTTTTATTGAAAGGTGTTATCATCACTGGACTTTCATATTACATCTCGAGGGGAATTCGTGATGGATGGTATAAATTTAAACCAAAAGTTATTTCAAAAATAAAGGATTTCTCCCATGCTATTCTTGAATATTGGATTGCAACTATTGTGTTAGTACTAACCTTTTTAGGTTATTGTTATTTCACCCGAGAACTATCCAGTTCAATATATCTAGCAATTACTCTTTGGACAATAGTTAAATGGTATGAGGGGAAGGGTCGTCGAGCGACGTAGTCGCGAAGACGGCCCATTTGATAAACCTTTGAGTCAAAGGTTCGATGACGCGAACAACCACTGAAGCACTCAACATAAAAACAATTGAGGTGCATTCCAAGCGAAGGAATGCGCCCTTTGATGAAACTTTAATAAAGTTTCAGTGATGACTGATGGGCGAACTGACTGCCAAATTATCTTACGCATAAAAAATTCGTTACGAGGGAATAAAAAACTGGGGGGAACTCTTGTGAAACGTAATAAAAATCCGGTTTATATCAAATGTTTCCCAAACAGTTGTAACTTATTAATCTGATGAAAGCTTATATTTGGAGGCATGAGGGTAAACCCACTAATTTTGGTGATGAACTCAACGAGTATTTGTGGAGTAGATTACTTCCGGGTTTTTTCGATCAGAAGGAGGATGCAGTCTTCTTCGGGGTTGGGACGATTCTACAGAAAAAGTTTTTTGATTCATACCCCCCAGAAACAAGGTTTATAATTTTCGGCTCTGGAGTTGGTTATATGACACCTCCAGAGGTGACTGACCACTGGGAAACGTACTTTGTGCGCGGACCACTGACAGCTGAAGTGTTGGATTTGCCGAAAAAACTGGCAATAACAGATCCTGGGATACTTGTGAGGGATATCATTTCTGAAAAACGGGAGAAGGCATACGAATTTTCCTTTATGCCTCATTGGCAGTACAACTCACCGGATATGTGGGGGAAAGCTTGTGAGTGTCAGGGAATAAAGCTGATAGATCCGAGGAAGCCCGTCGATCAGGTCATTGAAGACATATCCAGAACAGAAATCCTGGTGACCGAAACCTTGCACGGGGCAGTAGTCGCAGACAGTTTGAGAATCCCTTGGATCCCTGTGATGACAAACCCCAATATCCTGAAATTTAAGTGGGATGATTGGTGCAAGACAATCAAGGTTGGGTATGACCCGTATGTCCTGCCGGATTTACGGATAACCAAGTATAAATTTCCTAGAGCGAAACAAATTGAAGTTAAGGTGAGAAGGATGCTTCAAGTACGCGGTGAATACTCGAAGGCTGGGGAGGAATTAAAGAGTCTGGCAAATGCTGTAGATCCTGTGTTAAGTAAGGAAGATACAGTCAAGAAACTACATGCAAAGGTGATCTTTCAATTGGAAAAGTTAAGGCGGGACCATGAAAACGACTAGAAAAGCGATTTTTTATGAATAAATACAATCACTGTGATTCACTAATCCTAAATGGATTCTGAGGTAAAGCGTGCTTTAGGGCACATGGGCGAGACGAACTCGATTCGAAAGACGTTTTGGCATATGGACGAGAGGGTGGAGAAACTCTCGTTTGGAATACAGCAGGGAGACGACGCGGTAATCGTCGGAGACACTGTAGTGAACATGGAAGGCCCATACCCTTTAAAGATCGGGAGGCGGACGGGGCTTGTGCACACCTGCTCTGACGTAGTAATCATGGGGGGACGCCCACAATACGCCCTAAACAGCATGCAAGTAGACTCTATAGCGCAGGCCGAGGAAGTCGCGAAAGACTTGAAGAAGCAGAGCCTGGGACTCGGGGTCCCGCTCGTTGGCGGCAACACGCAAATGGAAAACGACCTCACACCCTGCATATCATTTACGGTTGTTGGCAAGCTCGTAGCAGACCCGGTTGCGGACTCGGGCGCCCGCATCGGAGACAAGATTCTCATGCTAGGAGACGTCGTTGAAGGGGAAATCGGCGAGCGAGTGTATCGGGCGAAGACTAAATTTGAGACTTATCTGGAGATACTTCGGAAAAACGTGACTGTTCATTCCGCGAAAGACGCCTCTCGCGGAGGATGGTTTGGAAACCTTGCTGAAATGCTTGTTAAATCTAAGAAGGGGGTGAAAATCACTTCTATTCCCTATCCCAGAATCACCCGTTACATGGGAACTTACCTTCTCGCAGTTCCGAAAAAGGAGACTGATGATGTGGTTGCGGTCGCCGCCAAGCATTCATGCCCGCTCGTTGAGGTTGGCACTGTCACAAATGATCTTTCCATGAGTTTCGGAAAGAAGAGGATGGTGTCGGAAAAAAAGATGACCGAGCTTATAAGAAGCATGCCTTACAGGCGGCCGAGGCTGTGATTTTTATTTCACGTAGTATATTATCGCGTCTTCGTTTCGATATGGAGCGGGGAATAAGTCTGATTTGTCCATTTCAGCTTTTAATTCACCCCACTTCATGACGCACATGGAGCCGTCTGGTTTCTTGCTGCACTTGTCAAAGCATCCTGAGTCGAGTATTATGTAGTCGAATCCCTTCCTCTTAAGCCATTTATGGAGTTCCGTAACAGAGAGGTAGGGTAGCGTGTTCTCCTTAAAGTCTAAGACTTCCTTATCCCAGGGGAATGTGAGCTTGTCAAATCCTATCACGAAGTCGTCGTGAAAGCAGGCAGATAAGACGGGAGTGTTGGGTGTTATTGACTTAAGATTCAAGTATGCTTGAAATTGCGGCTCTGAGATGAATGAACCTCGAGGCCAAACCGAAGTCTCGATCTCGTATTTCGTAACGCCCGTCGTCAACAACACTCCAACGAAAATTAATCCAATGAATAATGCACTTGTAATAGGGTATTTTTTTGTGTGCTTTGAAATAGCCAGTATTCCCTTGCCGCAAATTATCGACGAGAATATGGCGAGGTACGTCCAATTCCTGGTGGACCCCATGCTTATTGGCAGTGCCGCAGACTGGATTCCGGCGAGTGCGATGAAAAACCAGGCTAATGTGATTATAAGATAATTCTCTTTTTTAGGTTGGGTGAGAAGATACAAAAGCGAGAATAAAAGAAGGCCGAAATATACTTCCCCGAAGCCGGTTGGTTGGGGTATGTGAGCTGGACTTGCCGTTTGTATGAATTCATTTAGAGAGTATACTCTGTCGGCAGTATCTCCCACTACTGCACGGAAGGCCAAGTCGAAATTCGCAGCATCCTCTGGTGCGCGGCCGAAAAGTATTTTTTTGAAAACCGCCTCAGATCCGAATTTTATAAAGACTGGAGTCCAGAAAAAACTTAATGCGAGGAGGAAACCAATTATCCCAGCTGTAAAAACCATTTTTTGGATTCTCTTTTCCGTAAGAGAGGTTATGACAAAGTATGTGAGGAAGTAGATACCGAACATGACTGCCGTAATAGTCTGTACGACTATCTGGCTTGCCGCTATTAAAAATGCCATTATAAACCAGTTTCTGTTTTCCTTGATTGACTCAAGAGCATAGAATGCGGGATAGAATAAGGCCACATTTAATGCTTGAGCCCAGATGAAATGGCTTGAATAGTGGTGTGATACCGCTAGGAAAAACGTCGAGTACATGGCAAGCACGGAGTTTCCGGAAAACTTTTTCACTAGAATGTAGAAGAAGACCACTCCCAAAGCAATGATGAGTGAATTGAAATACTTGAGACTCCAGGATACCAGGCTATTCAACTGGTGTGTCACACCTTGCAGGGAAGCATATCCCGAAGGATAGGGTTCTAGATACTGTGCTACGAACAAATCCTTGGGAATGGAGTAGGTATGGAATATTGAAACGTATTTCGCGGCCGTAGAATGCTCCCAGGAGTCTGAATCCTCAAGCCAGGGATAAACGAATGCGCCTTTAACGAATACAAAAAACATTACTGTGGCGAAAAAAATTGATGCCAGCATGTGCAAAGTTTCCTTAGAGGAGAAGGAGTTGATGAAATCCTTAACAATATTGTTTACCTTAACATCCAGATTTCTCGAGCGAATCCCCCCGACTATAAAGCGGATGAGGTCGTAGGTAGGTAAGGCTAATCCGAAAATCAGGAAAACCTGCCAGCTTAAGGGTATTCCAAGAAAATTGAAAATTATTGCGAGTATGGGGAATATTCCCAAACCCAAACCCATTTTAATGAAAAACGACTCGAAGAAATCCGCCTCAATCTTCAGATACCTTGTGAAAGTGGCTCCAATACCCCAAAAGGCTATGAAAAACCATGCAACAGACCTTAACTGCTCGATAATTGGGGGTCCGTCAAAATCCCGGGGAATGTAGAAAGTCTTGAAAAACAAGAAAATCGTGGCGAGCAAAAAGACGTAGGAAATAATATTTAATGATATCTTAAACTCTAACACATCACCCTTATTTTTCTTTTTCTTGGTTTCTGGCATTGTATTGAAAAACCATTAATAATTAATTGTATTGAATAAAAAGGATTACAGGAAATGAATTCGATTCTTTTAGTGAATCCGCCGCGGGCGGTAATGGATGCGAAAAACATTTGGGCGGGGATAGCGGACGCATCACTTCCGATAAGTCTCATTCAACTTGCAGCCTACGTTCGAGAGCGGGGTTTCAAAGTGGGCGTCCTGGATTTGTGTCTCGGAGAGTTCTCGGAAGATGAATTTCGAATTAGGCTTGAAAATGAAAATTCAGGTTACATTGGATTGACTTCCACGACAGTCCAGATTAAAAACGGGCTTGAAGTCGCAAGGATTGTCAAGGAAGTCTCGCCCGAGACGAAAGTTGTTTTCGGGGGTGTGCACTCAACAGTATTGACTGATGAAGTCATTTCCAACGAGTCCGTAGACACTGTCGTAAGGGGAGAGGGTGAGGAAACGCTGACTGAAATCTTATCGGGAAAATCCCTAAAGGATATTTCGGGAATTTCATTCAAGGAGAATGGGAGAATAATAAATAATCCTCTAAGGGATTTCATAAAAGATATTGACGCACTCCCATTTCCAGCCTACGACTTGGTTGACCTAAGCAAGTATTCCCCTACTCTTGGAAACTTTAAACAACTTCCGTCAATAAGCATGATTACTTCGAGAGGTTGCCCTGGAACGTGCACGTTCTGCTATTCAGGGTGCATGGGAAAAAGAATAAGGTTTATGACGGCTGAGCGAATATTCAAAGAGATTTCGCATTTGCATGAAAGATATGGTATACGAGACATTACCTTCTATGACGACACGTTCACAGCGAACAAGAAGAACGTGTCCAACCTGTGCTCGCTTCTCGTAAACTCTGGGTTGGGAATCACTTGGAGTTGTATGTCTAGGATTGATGCCGTCGACGCGAAGCTTGTGGGGGAGATGAAGCGGGCTGGCTGCCATCAGATAGGTTATGGAATAGAGTCGGCAAGCCCTCAGATTCTTGAAAACATCAGAAAGAATGTTCCTTTGGATAAGGTGTCTGATGTTGTGGATTTTACAAAGCGTGCGGGCATTGACGTTCGGGCTATGTTCATGCTTGGAAATCCAGGGGAGACTGAAAAAACCATGCAGGAGACAATAGACTTTGCCTTGCGTCTTGACCCCGACTTGTGTCTTTTCAACGTGACGACCCCGTATCCTGGCACGGAGATGTTTAAGTGGGCTGATGAAAACGGGTTTCTGAAAACCAAGGATTGGGATGAATACGACTTATACCATTTTGTAATGGAGCTTCCCACAGTGTCTAACGAGAAGATTTCAAGGTATTATGATTTGGGTTACAAGAGTTTTTACATGAGACCCAAGTATATGTTCAAACGTCTTTTAAAGATTAATTCCTGGACGCTCTTTAAGGCCCACATCCATATGCTTCCGCATCTTTTAAGGTGGTGATTTTCTTATTTTACGCCACTGACGGTACTTGAGTTTCAATGCCACGATGGCGGTTGCGCAGAAGAATACTATGACGTTTGCAGTGATTATGACGGAGTCTTTAGTGTGGATTCCGTAAATCGTCCACAGGCTTGCCGAAATCATGACCAAGACAAAGGTTTGGAGGGAGATGTCTGCAAGTTGCTTGGTCTTATAAGCCTTCACTACCTGCGGGAAGAATTGGACTGACGTGAAAAGTACGGCCAACCAACCTACATACTCTAGGAGCATATTCTAGGTATTGATTCCATCGCATATATTTTGCCTTACCACCCTAAAATAGAGTATGGAAATGTCTTTGAATCACTCTTACGGAGGTGGTGAAAGGCGCATTCCACCAGTATCCGAAACCCACACTCTTTCGATTTCCGGCAAGCAACTTAATTTAGATGGAAACGTCATCTGATAACATGGTTTTAAGCCAGCCATTATCTGTTGGCGAGCTTCCCGAGCTCGGAGTCTTGACCGGGAGGTTTAAGCTTAGATTCCGCTTTGACCCTGCTGGTCTCCAGTGAGAGCGTCCACCATAAGTCCAAGTCCTGCACCCACTATTCCCAGCATGGCCAGGGGTCCTGCAAGCATTTTTCCTATGCCCGCCCCCATAAATCCGAGTCCTTTTACTGCGCCTCCGAGAAGTTGCTCGAATCCAAATCCAGGACTTAATTGCTGTGCTGAAAAAGGAGTAAAATTTGAAATTGCAGCTCCAAGCATTGAATTTCCCATCTGCTTTGCAGTCTTTGTCATTGGTCCAGGCATCATTTTACTTCACCTCCAGGTTTTCCGTACTGGTCCTTGTATTTTTGTATTATCGCGTCCAACTCCTTCATGAACACTATCTTCTGATTGTCGTTTAAGGGGACTTCATCAGTCTCGAATATTCCGAAGTCGGTTTCAGAGATTATGGCAAGCTTGGAAGATACCGGGTCCCCGAATATTTTCTTCAAGTTCTCGTTCTGGTTGAGCTCGTAGATCAAGTACGCCATAATGTCCAAGCGAATTCCCGCCACCGGCTTCGCCTCCCTCACCATCTTCTCGTGCAAATGCTCAAGCTGGCTGGCACGCTCCTCAAGATTTTCAGAAGTCATAATACAATAATGGGATTATTAAAAGAAAAAAGGTGGAGGTTACTTCTCTGTCGATAATTCGTCGAGAATCTCCCTGCCAGTCTTGCCTCCATTTTCGAGTAAAAGCCTTACCAAGCGTGCGTGAACACCGTTCCCCCTAATACTTAAATCCGCGGTATCTTCACCGGATTGATGGGATTGGACTGGAAGGTCTGAGTCAACATAGGAGGTATGAAGCTTTCTTACAGCGCCCCGGACCATGCTCTTTCCCTCGTCCTCGGACACGCCCGACCGCCCACACAATTCCTGAAAGACTCTTACATTATCCCCGGAAGTACTAACATTTCTATGCATACGAAATCACCAAATAAACTAATTATAGAATAATATAGCTTCGTTGCAATCCTTGCGTGAGCAAGGATTTTATGGTGTTGATGTATCGGTCTAGGTTGTGTGTTATTGCGGTGAGGAGTGTTTCTCTTACTTGTGTCCAGTATGTTTTGGTGGTTAGTGTGTCTCCGTATTTGCG
>JBDRAY010000008.1:0-19192 GCA_043823295.1 Methanobacteriota archaeon
TCGATCTTAAGCTCTGTTATTAACATGTAAGGTTTTTCAACTTCAAGCAATAAAATAGGTGGTAGTCAGCAATGGAAAAGTGATACGTGAGTGTTTTTATTCGCCTGATTTCATAGTTAAACGATATGATAGAAGCCATATTCCTGCTCGCAGGATTGATAATATTCCTGGGTTTTTTCAGCATGCTCTTCTTCGAGCGGACTAAGATTCCTGATATCTTGATTCTCATGTTTTTGGGGCTTTTCCTCGGCTCGATTCTGAGTGAAGAGCAGATTGCCTTGTTCAATTCCTTTGCGCCTTATGTCGGGGCTATCGCGTTTATGATGATCTTGTTTAATGCTGGGTTGAACTTGAATCTGGTGAAAGTTATGAAGGAGTTGAGCGAGGTTATGATTTTCATGTTCACTGCTTTCGCTTTGACTTGTTTTTTCGTCATGGTTTTGATGCGTGTTGTGTTCGGCTGGGATATCCTTCACGGGCTTCTTCTGGGAGCGGTTGTGGGTGGTACGAGTTCGGCGATCGTGATTTCCTCGATTTCGAAGATTTCCGTGAAGGAGTCGTCTAAGATTCTTCTGTCGCTTGAGTCTGCTTTAAGTGATGTGTTGTGTATTGTGGTTTCTCTCGCAGTCATTGAGATTATTCTTTCAAACAAGATAATCCTTCGAGACAATTTGAATGCTTTGTTTGGAACATTCTCTATTGCAGTTGTTGTTGCCATGATCGTGAGCATTATTTGGGTTGGGATTTTGAGGAGATTCCATGGGAAACCGTTCGGTTATCTTTTGACTGTGGCCGTGATTTTCATCATGTATTCTTTCGTGGAGTTTATTCGCGGGAACGGGGCCATATCAGTTTTGATTTTCGGTTTGATTTTGGGTAATGCAAGGCACCTTCAAAAGCTTTTTAACCTGGAGGAGAAGATAACGCTCGATACTAAAATCAAGGCCTTTCAAAAGGAAGTCGCATTTTTCGTGAGAACCTACTTTTTCGTCTACATTGGGATAATATTCAACCGTAACGCTGTAAGCTGGGATATTTTTTTAATATCACTTGCCGTTTTGGGTGTCATACTTTTGGCCAGATACCTCTCGGTTAAGGGATTGATTCTTTTAGACAAGTGCCTGAAATGCGATGAAATGGTCTTGGACACCATGCTCCCGAGAGGATTGGCCGCAGCAGTACTGGCGTCGATCCCCTTAAGCAGGGGCATTAAAATCGAATTCTTCTCGGAGATAGTGTTTCTCACGATAATCCTTACAAACGTCACCACGACGATAGGGGCCTTCCTTCACCAGAGGCACAAGGTGGATGAAGAAGGGAAAAACAACAGTAGCGGATAAAAAAAAAGCAAACTATTTCCTCAAACTCTTTGAAATCTTCTTCTTTTGTTCGATGCGAACATCCTTCTTCTTGTCCTCGAGAGCCTCCTTGGCTTCAACAATTTTTTCGAAGACGCCGTGCTCTTCCCCGGTTTTTTCTCTGCACTTCGCCTCGACACTCAACTTCTCAGGTATTGTCACACTATTAGGCGCGCGGGTGATCCTACCCATTAAATGCAGTTAATTTTTCTGGATTCCTATTTGTCAATTATTATGGCCGAAAAAAGAGTCATGCTTTCGGATTCCGATAATAGAGTCGCACTCAACTCCCAAAGGAGCGAGGTTTCCGGGGATACTGAGGTAAGGGAGGCCGGCCGCGTGTGGACGAGCCTGGGACACGCCTGGCCTGTGACTGACAACATCATTGGCCCTGAGATGACGACTCAAAACGGATTGTGTGGGGTGTTGGAGGGAAGGCCGTACATCCGGGAAGACGGTGCAGTTGCAGCACTGGTACGCGTGAAAAAGCCTGCTGACAAAGCTCCCCCGGGCTGGGGGATACAAACAGAAGAGGAAAAGATTATCAGGGGATACAACCCAAACCTTCTTAAACGGGAAGTCGAGTACAGGTCGCTTTACGGGCACATCCTTGATGAATGCCTGAGAGGACACTGGGATAGCGTCTTTGCCGGGATGCCGAAGACGGGCATAGTCCTTGATGTCGGCTCAGGTCTTGGAGACCACTTTCGAGTACTGAACGAGAGGGAGATGAGAAGAGTGATTGCGTTAGACTATATGAAACCTTTCGTCAACTCCATGAGCGGTGATGAGAAGTTAATTGCATTGGTGGCAGTCCAAGGCGACTGGGTTGACACCGGATTCCCAGACGAATCTATTGCGCATGTTACGGGATTTAATGCGATAACGCATTGCGTGAACAGGAGAGAGTTGGTTAAAGTGTTTTCCGAATTTGATAGGATTCTCAAACCGGGAAAAGACGGTTCCAAGCAAATGAGTTTTATTTTTATGCAGGATCCTCCCCCTGAAAACTGGGGTGACCCTGAATTTATCGACGGCTGCGAGGCATTACTTCCACTCGAATCCAGATCATCTGAGTGGTATGAGCAAAGAAAACACGATTGCATAGGAGCGCGAAGAAACTTTCTTACGGAAGCTAAAATTATCCTTAAAAATTTAGGCTATCAAGTCGACATCAGCGAACACACAGAAGCAAACCACAGTAGAAGAAGCAATTTATACTCTGTTTTCGACGCCACAGACTATCAGAGGCAACTCATCACCTCAGACAGAGATAATGCATTCAAACACTTCGCCTCGGCCACGGTATTAGTCGGAAAAGTGGGTGGAATACGCAAAGGCCAGATGAAAGAGAGCTTAGAATACTATACAATAGCCGCGGCTAAAAAATAGGGTAGACTCACTCGACCCCGATTATTTCAAGTAGCTCTTCCCGTGAAACCGAGCCTTCCCGCAGGATTCTCGCAGGGTTAACAGTCAAGTCGACTATCGTGTTGGGCCGTCCGTGGCGGGCTGCGCCGCCGTCCAAAACGAGGTCTACTTCGGATTTCAAGACATCGCTTACCTCCCCCACCCACGACGGAGGCTTGGCTCCTTCAAGATTGGCGGACGTGGATACTAAAGGCTTTCCTGAAAGCTTGACAAGTGCGAACGCCACTTTGTTGGCATGGCAGGTGAGGCACACAGTTTTTTTGCTGATGAAATCCGGAATCGCGGCCGTCTTCTCAACGACAATATTTACGTCCCCCGGCCAGAAGGCGTCGATGACTGCTTGAGCCCGCTTCGAGATTGTTCCGTACAATCCCGCATCTTTTTTCAAGACCGCAACCTGAAGAGGCTTTGATGGATCCCGCTCCTTGATCTCGCTCAACCGTGCGACCGCCTTCTCATTCGTCGCATCGCAGAATAGGCCATAGACCGAGTTCGTGGGGGCTACAACGAGGCCGCCTTCCGCCAAGACTTCCGCCGCCTTCTTAATGTTTTCCCGGGAAGCTGAGACGACTTTTTCCATGTTTAGAATAATTCCCCCTGGATTGGCTTGTGCAGGTCGAACATGCAGTGGACTGCGAAGGGGAGGCCGTCCTCATCCAACCTGAATCCAGTCTCAGGATCATAAGTGAGGATTAGATGCTGGCCATATGGGTTGTGGTTTGTAAATTCCGCGGCGGCGACTTTCTGCGTTTCACGATCGACCAGTTGAGCGCAAACATCCGCTGGTAAAAGGCCAAACTCCACGGCCTTAAAATTATCAATCCCGTAAAGTATTTTAGGCTTGCTTTCACGGCCCATGACCAGTTCCCCCTGGTCGTTGAAGGTCATGACTAATTGATAGGGTTGGATCTCATCGGCATGAACTCCCAATTCAATAAGTTTTTCCCGTGAAGTCCCGAGAAGCTCTTCATACAAAGCCTTGGATATTACGCCCTCCCCCCCTATGAGCGTGTCCCGGGCATATTCAAGGTCGACATGACCCCAGTTACTACTCTCTTTATAGCCTTCAAGAGGGTCTATCCCCTTCCAGTAACCCCAGATTATCTGTGCTTGACCGGGTTGGAGAACATCTAAATCTAATTGTCCTCCCTCAAGGATTGTCCTACCTACTTCAGGATTCGTTAAGACTAAAGCACGCGGATGCACTGTATTAACGCCCTTCTCCCGTAATTTTTGGGCTATCGCGACCTCCCTCATGGGATCGTTGAATTTAATATCTTCTGGCAGCTGGCTGGGATACTCATTCTGCGGGTCCAATCCGAAGCGGGAGGTTTGAACCGCGATGTGGACTCCGTCTTTAGTCCTCACATGGCGCAGGTCGAATCCGTGTGAAATGCCTGTTGAAGGGCTGTTAGCCCATGCTTCAGGACGGAAGTAGTCTAGGAGGTAGCGGTCCCTGCCTACGACACCGAGGACGGCATCAGAAGGTTCAAGGCCTCCAAAGACGTAGGGAACACCCTCATAGGTTACTGATCTTTCATTGTCGGCTAATTCGGTCGGCTGACCAGTATCCATGACGTGTGCGAGGTGTCTGAAGTACTCTAACCTCCTTTTCTTCATCCTCCCGACTCTGTGTTCAGGCTTCTCTAAAAGAAGCTCGTGGTCTATGACCGCCGCAACAAGCCTTCCGTCCCGCCTACGCAACGGCTCGCCATCGCGAACACGCAAGACGAAGTTTGAAGGCTTCTGGTCAAGCATTTGAAATCCCTTCGCATCCATAAGCTCTGCGACCTCATTTGATAGATTAAGCATCTTCTCGTCCGGCCAGCCCAATTCCGTCCCCCACTGGAATATGTCTTTTCCCCCTTCCCAGCCGTATATGAGCGCGTAGTTTCTCGTAGGTTCTAGGGTTACGGACTCCGCTGTTGAACGCCCGACTTGGTCTTGTGCCAAATGCCGGGCCTTACTGTCGAAAATCCAGTTTTGACGGCCTAAACTCCACGCAGCAACCTCTCTTTTAGGGCAGACTATTTCCAGCGGCCTTTGACCGTACATCCGGGTTGAAGGGTCTCCGAAATCCGATTCCCGCATCTGCATCAACGTCCCGAATTCCTCCCAGGGGCTGTTCCAGTATACGTTCTCTAGTTCCTCGAATGGTATTTCCCTCCCAAAACGGCTCCATTTGAGCACTATTTCAAGGGACTTTCCTTGAACTGGTTTGGTCTTGACGTAGTATACTGTGCCGGTTCCACCAAGCGGCCTACTTTCAATGGATGGGTCGAGGGTGGGAAGGCAGTTTTCAGGCGTAAGGCACTGCCTGTTCGGCCACCCGAAGCGGGTGAAAAAAAGGTCTGCGTAAGGTGTTTCCACGTGGGCGTATTTCACCCCGAATGCTTCGACAATCCTTTCTGCACCTTCAAAATCCTTTGGCGTGCCTCCCGTTTGCCTTAAAGCCATTTATGATAAAGAAATACAGTATTAGAGGAATAAATAGATTGTCATCTAGTTGAGGTTCGCCTTCACGTACTCAACGAGCCCGCCGGATTCAATGAGTTTTAGAAGAAATTCCGGGAGTGGTTTGAATGTGTATGACTTGTCCTTAGTCTTGTTTACGACAGTTCCCTTTTCAAAGTCAACTTCTATTTGATCGCCGTCTTCTGCGTCTACGTCACACTCAACAAGCGGAAGGCCGATGTTAATGCTGTTTCGAAAGAAAATCCTCGCGAAAGACTTGGCTATGACGCAGGCGACTCCCGCACCGATAAGCGCTCGCGGTGCGTGCTCTCGGCTTGAACCGCAACCAAAGTTTTCGTCGGCAACGATCACGTCGCCGGCTTTCACTTCACTTGCAAAGTCCCCCCTAACCTTTTCGAAGGCGTGTTTCGCAAGCTCCTTCGCATCCCCGGTCACCAAGTATTCGGCCGGAATAATCTGGTCTGTGTCCACGTTTCTTCCGAACTTCCAAACCTTACCCGAAATTTTTTTGTCCATGATAATCAGGCCACTTTTCCTCGAATTTTTAAGCCATCTTTTGCAGCGGGCAAGTCGAATTCCAGTTTCCCGCGCCGCACAAGCAAAAGCTCCCCCTCCATCTTAAGGTGTGAGGGTTTCTCCAGGAGATCATGAAAGTACTCTTCAAGGTCCTTTTTTTCATTCGAGTCGATGAGCCCTGCCTTCTCCTGCTCGCCGAGAAAGCTTTCGACAACATCAGGCCAAGATTCCTCAGTCTCGTAGATGCCTCCTTCATGAGATGCCGCCCAACAAAGCACGGCATCCCGACGCATCTTCTTTGGATCTACTGCATCCTCTTCTCTTGCATCATACCAAAGTTTCCTCCCCGCATCCTCAAGCATATTATTTTCAAGAAGCAGGTCTACAGGGGATGCGGGAATCTTCTCCCAATCAATAGGAAGGGGTCTTCCACCTTCTGAATCAGCAACCTTTAATCTCTTAGAAACCTTTTCCATTTTACTAAAGGATATTAGGGAAATCAAAGAAAAATAAAAAACCCCTACTTCTCCCCCTCCGTCTCCTTGAAGATTACGAATGCAGAAGCCTCCAGGAGTCCGGGAAACATTCCAGGTTCCACGAGTTTACGCTGAAATTCTGCTAATTCAAGGAATAATGGTAGAGGGAATGTGTCAACTCCTTTTAATTTTGCAAGTGTTGTAACATTAACATTCTCTGGAATAGGGATGGCCTTCATCTTCTCTAAGTTTTCAGGATCATACCACTGGTGGATGTCGCAAATTGCCGCCCCCCCGGGTTTGAGGAGTCTGTGGATCTCGCTTACAGCAACAGGTATGTCGGTAAAGTGCAACGCGTCAAAAGACATCATGAAGTGGAAGCTGTTGTCGGGAAGACCAGTATTTTCAATTTCAGTTGCAATGAAACGGTCATCTGGAAGACCACCCTCCCAATTGTGTGTATAAGGAAAGGGATCGATTACGAACATTTCAACTCCCGGAATCCGGTTCAACTTTGCCGCAGCACAACCAGAACCCCCTCCAACATCTGCGCCAATCAACTTTTTCTCGCCTTGAAAATTTTGTTTATACATTTGAGCGAGGAAAGCCTCAAACGTAAAATCCTGTCCAATAGTTAATTTAAAGAATTGTTCATAACATTCATATTGGTCGGGATCTTCCTCTGTGAGAGAATCATTAATAAATTTACATCTTTCAAGCGTCTTTCTCGCGTGTGCTTCAAGGTCGCCGATGGGATCAGGTTTTAGTGTATTGGCTAGATGTAGTGTGCCCAAAGCCAATGCTGCACCTCCAGCAGCCATCCAAGCAAGCGTTTCCCTTCGAGTCATGCCCGCGCGGGGATGCCGGCTTGCCCGTGAGATTGCTGTTGCAATATTGTCGGGTCGTTCTGCAGTAATTTGCTCCACTAGTTGGGGGGGAAGGTCTGTGATCAATTCTTGAGGTGGAACTTGAAGTCGCGGTCTTATGATTCTTTTTTCCGTCATTGATTAATTAATGGGAAAATGTATGATAAAAACGAGATGAAAAAGATTCCGGCCTTTTCAGGGGATTACATTGGGATTAGCGAGGATGATCTCAAGAATTTGTTCAACCTCATGCTTTCAGAAGATGGAGCGAATGTGGACGTTACATCCTCTTTCACGCCAGACAAGTTTGTGAAGGCGGAAGTAATTGTAAAAAATGAAGGCATAATCGCAGGTATTGACGAGCTGACACACCTCTTCGACATGGTAGGTGTAAAATCTTCACCTAAAATTCAGGATGGTGATACTGCAAGTCCTGGAGACATTGTATTCTCTCTTGAGGGAGGATCTAGGAAAATCCTTTCGGTCGAGCGGACCGCCTTAAATATTTTATCTTTGATGAGCGGTATTGCCACTTTCACTAGTAAATTTGTGGACGCGCTCGCTCAAGTTGATTCGAAGGCGAAAGTTGCGGCGACTAGAAAGACTACTCCATTATTCCGGTATTTCGAGAAGAAGGCCGTGATCGTCGGCGGGGGAGTGCCACATAGGATGAACTTGTCGGACATGGTATTGATTAAAGACAACCACTTAAAGGTTTTCGGTGGAGTCGGAGATGCACTAGACGCTGTGGGAGAGGCGGATTTGAAGGTTCCAGTCGAAATAGAAGTAACAAATCTTGATGATGCTGTGAAAGCTGCTGAAATGGGTGTTGACATAGTCATGCTCGATAATATGAGTCCGGAAAAGATTATGAGGGTAACGGAAAAACTGGTTGAAAAAGGGCTTCGGGGAGATATCGTGATTGAAGTCTCAGGCAACGTTAATTTGGAAAATGTTCAGGAATACGGGAAACTCGATGTTGACGTCATCTCCATAGGATCGCTTACGCACTCAGCCCCGTCAATGGACATAAGCCTTGAGATAATCGAGGTGTCGGATTGAAAAAAGAATACGTCATAGTATACACGACCACTGGAAACAATGATGAAGCACGCAAAATCGCGGAAACGCTTGTAAATGAAAACCTGGCAGCCTGCGTGCAAATGAGCCCCGTCACATCAGTCTACCGGTGGGGGGGGAACGTGCTTAAAGACAAGGAAATACTACTCGCAGCCAAAACAGTCAAGTCCAGATACAAGAAAGTCGAGGGAAAGATTAAGGAGCTTCACACTTACGAGTGCCCTGAGATAGTGGCCGTCCCCATAATTTCGGGGAGTAAAGCATACTTGAACTGGATCAACGAAAACACAAGAAATCGATAGGATATTAAACTATATACTTTAAGAACTGAGCGATGAGAAGGAAGAACTCAGGCTAGTCCACAAGGCTGTTGAAGCAGAGATGGCCGAAATAAAAGCTGGTAGAATCAGAACATACACTCTCGAAGAGATAACGAAAAGATTTAAAGAAAATAAGAAGCGCTTCCAAAACCACAAAGAATACGAAAAATGGTGCAAAAACTACAAGTAGATTAAAGCTCGTTTGGGTCCGTTATTTTCCCTTTTATTGCGCTCGCCGCGACTACTGCCGGGTTGGCTAGATACACTTTACTGCCTTTGTGACCCATTCTGCCGATGAAGTTTCGGTTGGTCGTGGACACGCAGACTTCCTCGTTGGCGAGCACTCCCATGTAGCCGCCCAGGCAGGCTCCGCACGTGGGTCCTGAGACATAGGCGCCCGCGTCCATGAAAACTTTCATAAGGCCCTCGGAAATCATTTGTTCTTGAATCCGGGTTGACGCCGGCACTACTATCATGCGCACATCAGGATGGACTTTCTTACCCTTAATGATTTGAGCTGCCACGCGCATGTCCTCTATCCTCCCGTTCGTGCAGGATCCCAGGTACGCCTGGTGTATTGTGACGTCGACTTCGCTGGCAGGCTTTGTGTTTTCGGGGAGGAAGGGTTCAGAGACTGTGGGCACAATATCCGTCGCAGCATATTGATAAGTTTCTGCATACTCTGCATCCTCGTCGGCGAATACTTTCTTGTACGAGCCCCGGACTCTACCTTTCAAGTATTCGTCCACTTTCTTGTCGGGGGGGAATATCCCCGCTTTACCACCCGCCTCAATCGCCATGTTTGAGATGCTGATTCTGTCGGCAAGAGGCAGGCTTTCAAGTGCAGACCCATACCACTCCATCACCTTGTATAGTGAGCCGTCTACTCCAATATCCCCGATCACGTGGAGGATCACGTCCTTGCCCATGACGTGTTTTCCGAGCTCACCTTCCACTGTGAATTTTTGGGTTTCAGGCACCTTAAACCAAAGCTTTCCGGAAGCCATGACAGCGGCAGCCTCGGTCGAGCCCACTCCAGTTGAAAAAGCCCCCAACGCCCCGTAACTGCATGTGTGGGAGTCTGCACCCACTATAAGCCTTCCTGGGGCTGCGAATCCTTCCTCGATCATGAGCTGGTGGCACACTCCGCCCCGGCCCACTTCAAAGTAGTTTTCAATCTCATACTTCTTCTGGAACTCCTTCATTGCTTTAGCCTGCTCGGCGCTCGCAACGTCCTTTCCGGGCACGTAGTGGTCTGGAATGAGCACTACCTTTTCCTTTAACGGCTTTGTCCCGAATTTTTCAAAGACTTCGAAGGCTGGAAGTCCGGTCACGTCATTTACCATGACGTAGTCCACTCCCGCTTCCAAAATCTCTCCGGGCGAAACCTTCTTTTTCCCGGCATGAGTTGCCAAAATCTTCTCGGAAATCGTTTGACCCATTTTTCAATCCAGTTGGCGCTGCTCCCGGGTTATGTGAAACTCACCACCACTGTCAAGCATTACCTCATTAAAGCTTAAAAGTTTCACGACAAGTGCACTGCAACCTGCCGTCCTCTTTTGCATGTTTCCGTCCCGGTCGAGGACGAATTTTATCGCAAGGCCGGCATCAGACGAACCGCCGAGCGTCTCGAATACTTCAACGGCCTGGACTTCAGGGGGGGCCGCGCCAAGACGCATTTGAAGTTGCGGGCGGAAGTGGCCGAACTGAGCCCTCCAGTGCCCCATTAAATCAGTCTCCTGCCCGACGTAATGAACGGTCTGTTGCTTCCCCATCATGTGGGCTAAAGCCAAATCCTCCTGAATGGGATTAGTCCTCAATCCATTTGGAAGGGGAGTAAGCTCTTTTGAAGGGATTTCAACCGCGTCCGGCACGCGTATAGCCTGCCTTAAAAGCCGTTCGGTCTCGGCTATCCCCTCAGCCTCCGCCCCAACGATCATCTCGGGAGTGAGTGGCTCACCCTCTAATGGAAGAAGCTCCCCGGCTTCGGCCTCCCGCCCGGCAAGCTCGCGGGCCTTAAGAAAACCCCACGCCCTGAAATCATTGGAGTGTGGAACCCAGAAAGATTCCTTCCCGTATTCTGCAGCTTCAAGTGCTTCGACAATTTTCCCTCCCCCCACACCATACTTATCATGAAGCCGTTGTTCAAGGGACTCGGCCATCGGGTTACTGGCACAGTTTTCGAACCCGTACAATGGAACACAATACGGCTTTCCCTCACCGGTCACATAGCAGAGCATGTAATCGTGCTGACAATAACTTCTTTTATGAGTTCCAAGTTCGGCTAATACTTCTTCCTGATCCCTCAAAGTGGGATGCAAGAATTCACCAGCACGTATGTCTCGCGCAAGTTCGGGGGGGAAAGACGTCTCACGCACAAAATCAGGCAGCTCCCCCGGGCCGTGTGATTCAGTCTTTTGCATACTATGAACTAGAATGTTTTAAAATATATTCAACCAAACTCCAACAAAAAGATTGCATGTTATGTGGAATAATAGCTCAAGCTTTTATTTGGCGGAACGTATACTTATCCATCATCTTAAGGTGGTTTAGGGTGTTTGACGGAATAAAGACTATTGACGACTTCGACTTTGCTGGGAAAACAGTTTTACTGCGACTCGACTTAAACTCTCCGATAGACCCGAAGACTGGAAGCTTTTTAGACGACAGGCGATTCAAATCACACAAAAACACAATCCTTGAACTCGCAGAGAAAAAAGCGAAGATTGTTTGCCTGGCACACCAAGGACGCCCTGGAGACCCCGACTTCACAACACTCGAAAAACACGCGAAAAAACTCTCTGAAATCGTCGGGCTGAAAGTCAAGTACGTTGACAGCCTACTCAGCGCTGAAGTAGGAGACACAGTAAAAAAAATGGTTGAAGGCGAAGTAGTGTTGCTCGAAAACACCAGATTCTACTCTGAGGAAGTCTTGCAAAGACCGCCTGACGCCCAGGCAACAACGCTCATAGTCCGAAAGCTTTCCAAGCTCGCAGACATTTTCGTAAACGACGGGTTCGCAGTCGCTCACAGGTCCCAGCCGACTGTCGTAGGATTTCCCATGGTCTTGCCGTCCGCCATGGGAAGGCTAATGGAAAAAGAGTACACAACAATCACAGACCTTCTAAAGAATCCTAAATCACCCATAACCTTCATTTTGGGCGGGACGAAAGCAGACGACGGGATAAAGGTGATGGAGAGGGCATTAGAACTTAACAATTGTCATATACTTACCGGGGGGCTTGTCGCCAATATTTTCCTCGCAGCAAAAGGCTACAGGCTCGGTGAGCCTAACATAGAGTTTATTAGAGGGAAAAAACTTTCAGAACAAATCGATGTTGCGAAAGAGCTTTTAGACGGATATTCAGACAAGATTATTGTTCCAAAAGACGTTGCTGTCGAAAGGAATGGTGGTAGGTATGAGATTCCTGTCGGGGATCTTCCAACCAATGATCGGATAAGCGATATTGGCTCTGAAACAATTGAAAGTTACGTCAAGATTATTGGCGAATCCAACACTATTTTCGCGAACGGGGCGTTGGGAATTTTCGAGAAGAAGGATTTCGCCAAGGGGACTGAGTCTATTATAAAGTCTATTGCGAATTCAAGCGGATTCTCGGTGATAGGCGGCGGACACACAGTGGCAGCAGCCCATTCCCTTAAAGTAGGGGATAAGATTAACCACATCTCTTCTGGCGGGGGAGCGTGCGTGAACCTTTTAGCCGGATACAGGCTTCCGGCTATTGAGGCTTTGAAATCATCGGAGGTTGAGTGAAAGTGTTTAAGATTGGTGAAGCATTAGTGGGAAAAGGCAATGAGATAGCTCACATTGATTTGATTGTGGGTGACAAGGAGTCTAATGTCGGGAAGGCTTTCGCCGAAGGCTTGACAAATCTTTCGAAGGGGCACACGCCGGTCGTTGCAGTAATAAGGCCGAACCTACCGGCGAAACCTTACACTCTAGTGGTTCCGAAGGTTACTGTTGCAGACCTTGATGACGCAAACAAAATTTTCGGTCCCGCACAGGCTGCGGTCGCTAAAGCCGTGGCAGACGCCGTGGAAGAAGGAGTCATCCCTGAAGACAAGATTGAGGAGTGGGTGATAATCGCCTCGGTGTTCATCCACCCTAAGGCAAGCGACTTTCGGAAAATATATCAATACAATTACAGCGCCACGAAACTCGCGGTGCGCCGGGCGCTAACAGATTATCCAGGCTTAAACAAGATCATGTACGACAAGGATAGGGCTACACACCCGATAATGGGCTTTAAAGTGCCAAGACTCTGGAGGCCGCCGTACCTACAAATTGCATTGGATCAGACGAGCATTTCAGCTGCTAGAAAAATCGTCGAGCAAATCCCCCACTCCGACAACATAATCTTGGAGGTTGGGACCCCGCTTTTGAAGGGGGAGGGTGTTAAAGCGATTTCGGCGTTAAGAGAGGTGACTCCCAACATCTTCATGATAGCGGATTTAAAGACCATGGACGTCGGCCAAGTTGAAGTAGACTTAGCCTTCGACGAGACCGCTGACGCAGTAGCCGTCGCAGGCCAAGCCTCCATCGAAGTCATAGACAAGTTCATATACGAGGCGAGAAGGCTAAGCGTCTACTCGATACTCGATACCTTGAATGTGAAAGATCCTGTAAAACTTTTAAAGTCTCTTAAGGAACTACCAGACATAGTGGAACTACACCGCGGCATCGACGAGGAAGGCGGCAAAGAACACGACTGGCAAACCATAGAAAAAATAAAGACCGCATTCAAAGGAAAGAAGCTCCTAGTCTCAGTAGCAGGAGGGATCGAACCGAAAAACGCGCTCGAAGCCCTCAAAGCAGGAGCAGACATAATAGTCGTCGGACGATACGTAACCCAAAGCAAAGACATAGAACGCTCAGTCCGAGCCTTCCTAAACCTCATGCAAGGCGACATCGACTTAAAAAGAGTGCACGTTGAGTAGTAGTCAGAATGCTCGTTTTCTGCAGAAGAATTGGATGTAGGGGTGAGTGTGATACTTGGACTTGTATTTAGGCTTCATTGTCTTCAAAATCTCGAATCCTGAATTCAATATCAACGGTTTTATCTCTTGTTCTTTGTAGTAGGCAAAATACTTTCTTTTATTGTACCTCTCATCCAATTCGAATCCCTCCCCCACACCCTCCTTAAAGGAGACATACATTACTCCCCCCTCTTTCAATATCCGGTTGACTTCCCTCAAAGCTTTTCCGGTGTGTTTTTTTTGCACGCAGAAGATACTGGCGCCAAACCACACCCCATCAAATGACTCACCTAGAATCTGCATGTCCAGAAAATCCATCACCTTAAATCTCGCCTTCGGCGCGACTTTCCTGGCAAACTCGACGGTTTTTTCCGACAAATCAATGCCCAACACGTCAAGACCCCGCTCGGAAAAAAATTTAGCATCCCTCCCAGAACCACAACCAATGTCAACAATCTTCACCCCCTTTTTCAACATCGCAATAAAATCCTCCCTCTTCTCTATTTGAGAGGGCTCAAGACCCTTAGTCTTCTCATAATACTCCCCAACAGTCTCATCATAAGCCCGGATATTCTCCGCAACCACACCCTCCAGAGGCCTCATAAAAACATATAGGAAAAGGAAATGAAAAATCAGGGGAAAAACAACATCAAAGAAAAAACCAGAGCATACCAAAAGTAAGCTTTACACCACCAAACCGAGCATAAAGCTTAACAAAATACAGGATAATTGTTGTTTACCGAAATATGCGGGGCAGAATTAAAATATAAATGTGATAAAATCCATTTATTATTACAATGGTGCATAAAACTGGTAAGTTGGAGGGACATAATGTTACCCTTGAAGGTAGGGAAGCCATTATTGAGATTGATGATACTCACCTTAGGGATAAATTCGGGTTGCCTGGACCTAAAGATGTTAGTGGTTTTCAGGTACATCCCCATCAAAGTGGCTTGAAAGTTAGTTTAAGTGGTGATAATGTTACACAGGTTTTCGGGCCCATGGTGGAGGCTGCTCAAAGCCTTGGTGAGGATTTTGTCCCAAGTGATTTATTATCCCAAGAGGATTCAGCTGACAGAAGACGTGAAGAGTTATTGACAATATTAGGTGCTGTAAGGGCGAGGATTACGGGCGAATCAATTGATTACATAACGGCAGGTTCAACAAGGATACCTCACGAACGAAGTGAACAACTTAAAACATGGGTTTTTAAGGGATTTAATGGAAGACCAGAGGAGATCTCAGAAACAGATTTTTTTACAGAAGATGAATTCATAAAATTGCATGGAAAACAAGCTGAACCAAAGATGCCTTCACCCAGTGAGGCTGATTTAAGGGATATTCCAGATGAAGACTTAGCTTTATTTGTAAAGGGTCAAGGTCTCTCAAGACAGTCGGTTTTAGCTTCAAAACCAATGGAGTTGATTCGTTCAGTACCTGGTTTTTTTGAGCCAGAAAGATTAATTCCAGCAATCCACAGTATTTTAGAGGACGGATATGCTGACGAGATAAGTAGGAAAGACCTGCACCACGTTCACGTTTTATCAAAAAGGGAAAATCCGCTGGCTTATTTATTCCATTCGCATGAATTTGATGGGAAAAAAGAAGATAGGAATATCCTACAAGAGAACCCAGGCGAGAAGCCTAAATCAATAGTAACGCCAAAAACAATAATTCAAGCTAATGACCTCGGTTATAGTGATTGTGATACAATTTATTTTATGGTTAATCCTAAAGGGAGATATAGTCTACCTAATGGAACTAGAGTAAATTTCTACACCTATCAAGAAGAGGAATAATCCAGGGAAAATCATACAAATAATAAATATCTGCCCCGCATACTCTGCGTCCCCTTACGGGGACTTGCCTCGGGCCTTTACGGCCCTCGGTCGGTAAACAAGGGCTAAACGGGAATTTCTCCTATGAAATTCCCCCAATTCTCTCCCTCCGGTCGAGAACTGCGTTTAGCCCTATTAGTTTCTTGGCTGCCGCCCAAATTCTGGCTCGCCCCAAAAACAGATGACTGCGTCCTATTTCTTATGCCGTATTTTCTTAAAGTAATTTTAAAAATAATTTTTGTTTAACCCAGAACGGGAATCTCGCCAGAACTTCAAGAAACAAGGGCTAAACGACTCCGCTCGCTTACAAGCTCGCTCCGTCCGAATCAGCCCCTGCGGGGCTGACTGCGTTTACCCACATTAGTTAGTTGCAATCAGTCCATTCGGGACTGACTTTCGAAGCCCAATCTTTAGTGATTTATTTTTTGTTTGTGTATTGTTAATGAGGACTATGGAAAAACGCCAGGAGCCATTATTACCTAAACATATTGAATCTACCTCTTTTGTTCCGCCATTAATCGAGTTTAAACCTGGTATCGCTCATTATCACATTCTAGGATTTTCCCCTGATTCTACTGAAAGAACAGGTCTTGATGCTCAGATTGAGACTCTCGGGAAAATTTTACATTCACCAGAGGGGGTGATTTGTTCAGGGCTTTTAGAACGCCGGAGATTATTGGATGAAGTAGTCTTAAATCAAAAACCAGAAATTGAACGAGAAAATCAAAGGATAGAGGCTTTAATGAGAGAAAGATTCATGCTCATGAAAAATCGTGAACAACCAAAACCTGGAGTACCAAATCCGTTATTAGATTTTATTAAAAAACATCCAGATTGGGCAGATTATGGTGATTGGACAGTGCATTTTCAAAATCAACCATTCCAAGTCGATTATTTACAGCTTGCAATAAGAAACCCTCCTATAACCGACAACCCATGGTGTGAAGATGACCCAGGTTGGGGGAAAATCCTGAGAGTATTTAGAAATCTACTTCTTGAAGATAATCTACGAACAGTTGGACTTCCTGAAAATGCTACACCAAAACAATGCTCAGATGTGAAAAGAGTAGTTGATACTACTCATCCAAAAGTCCAAGTAGTCAGATTTAAACACCCATAATTGCTGATTGAGCTTCGAACCCTCACTAGCGTTCGGGGCAACTAACAGCGACTAAACGGCTCCGGCCTACGGCCTCCGCCCAAATTTCTTCGCTTCGCTCCGAAACTTCGTTTACCCGCTTTTGTAGTTATACGACATGCCCGCCGAGTTAATATTTAGTTATTCAATTGATACAAGACCTGAAATTACTCGTACTTATATTCTCTTTTAAGTCTTCTGTGGCATAACACCAGCAGGTAGTGGTTGTGTTTTCTCGATTATCTCAAAGACTATCTCGCGGAGTGGGTGTTCTTCTTCAGCAAGTTTTTTCCGGTCATCAAGTAGTTTTGCCTCCCGGTCTCTGAAAAGTTCAGGTCTCTGCCTTAATCTAACTCCTAATTGGCCAGCTATTTCTAATAGTTCATGGGGACCTGTAGTTAGCTCACCGTCCATCCCTTCATATGCGTAAGAACTGATATTTATCAAGCCGCCGGGACGGGTCACCCTTAGGAGTTCTTTGAGCATCGAGCGTCGGTTGTTATGTCCTTTGATGTATGACGCAACCGAGCTGGAAAGCGTTTTATCGGCAGTATCGTCGGGTAGGGGTAGGTGATAGATGTCTGTTTTGAGAAAATGAAGGTTGTCGGGTGTTTCTCCTAGAGTCTCTTTTTTGAAATGGGGTGCTGCTGCATAGAGGTTTAGCATTCCTGGAAATTCCCAGTCTACTAATTCACGAAATATATCTTGATTCTTACTGGCAAACCTTGCCAGATTTTCTGCCCTAGACACTTCATCCTCATAAGAACTCACAGCTAAGGCATGGCGTACGCTTGGAATATTATAATGCTTTGGAAATCCTAACGCGGCAATAATAGCATGTTCTCCCAACCCACAGCCGACGTCAAGGAAGTAGTCGCTACTTTTCAGATCTAGAGGAGGAAGAGCATGTGTAAAATGTGCCATAAGGCCTGGCCAGTTTTTCCCACCCGAAAGGCCTTTTTGTTCTATTCCTGCAGTCACTGGCAGATTAGCGAATATCTCCTCTTCGATCAAACCGTGGACCCTTCCCATAGGACCTTCATAAACACGTCTTTTAATCATTACTTTATCTTAGGAAATTCGAGATAATAACAAGTCTCTACTCAGCGGGCACGCTCCCTATCGGTCGGGCTCACATTCGTTCGCCTCGTATAACAGCAACCAAACGGGCCCCTGCGGGGCCCCAAATTGCTCGCTATCGCTCGCAACTTCATTTGTCTGCTTTTGTTAAGTCTAATTTTGGGCGGCGTTACGTTTTTTAAAGAGTATTCAATAATTTTTATTATGGGTACTGGCTTTGTTTCGATTCCTAGGGACGAGTATAATATATTGAAGAAGAAGGCCAAGATTGCAGATGATGCTATTGTTCAACTTAACTTAAGTCTTGAAGACCTCCGGTATGGACGAGTGAGCAAGTTCCTATAATTTTTTTAGATAGCTTAAAAACTCAACCTTATTCTTGATAATGAAATCTATGATATTTTTCTGATCTTTTTTTGGTGCGAAAGAAACAAATAAGATTTTCTTCTTTTCCTCATTAACCAGGTAATAAAGTCGTTTGTTTAAGTATTTCTTCTCACGAAACCAACTATAATGTAATGGTTTACCGGTAGGATGCTCTTCTAATTGTTCCTTGATTTTCTTGATCCAATCTTGCTCACTATCAGTTAGCGTTGCAAACAATTTATTGAAAGAATCAGTAGCATAAACTTCAAATTTTTCCATTAAATTAGTTTTTAAATATTTTAACATAAAAATATGCCGCCGCCCAAAACTCTGCGCTTCCCACCCTAAACAGCCTGCGATGCTCGCCCTTAAGGGAGACATAACAAGCGTCTAAACGATTCCACTCGCTTCACACTCACCCAAACTGCTCGCCTGTCGGCTCGCAGCTTCGTTTACCCACTTTTGTTAAACTTAATTTGAGGCAGGGTATTTGATATGAAAAACTGCCGGGTTATGTCGGTAGTTTTTATACACGAATTATCATCCTTTTGGGAGGTTGATAATTCGTCGTATTTATATGTGTTTTGGTAAGTTATAACTTACTTAGGTGATATCATGGATTTTGCAATTGCTAAAGTTAGTACGAAGGGCCAGATAGTGATACCTCGTAGTTTGAGGAAGAACATTCATGCCGGAGATGAATTTTTAATCATCAGTGATGAAGAACGGATCATTTTGAAAAACATGATGAGTTTGGCTTCAGACATAAAGGATGACTTGGTTTTCGCCGAGAAAGTGGAAAAAGCTTGGCTGAAATATGATAAAGGAGAGTTTGAAACCAAGTCTAGAGACGATTTTCTTAGAGAACTCAAATCATGCTAACGATCGATCATAAAAAGGACTTCTTGAAGAAAGTCGAAAAGATTAAGAACAAAACCTTCAAAGAAAAAGTTAAAAAACAAATTGAGAAAATAATCGACGACCCTGAAACCGGCAAACTAATGAGATATGCCCGTAAAGGCACAAGAGAAGTATACGTGAAACCTTATCGCCTCGCATACGCATACGAGAAATCCGAAAACAAAATAATCTTCTTGGAGATATATCACAAAGACGAACAATAAACAGACCTGCCTCAACCCTCTCACTCGCCCTTCCGGGCTCGGTCGACCTTCGCCTACCGGCTCAGGGAATATAACCTGTGGCTAAACGACTCCACTCCCCTTACGGGTCGCTCCGTCCGAATCAGC
>JBDRAY010000009.1:0-5914 GCA_043823295.1 Methanobacteriota archaeon
TCCAAAGGCGCGGGCGAAGCCCGCGCGCCGCTTTGGTAAAATATTAGAAAACAAAGGAGGAAGAAGCAAGGAACACAAGAATCTAGTTCGCAATTCCTCTGCGGGCTAAAGCCCGCAGTATCCTTGCGAAAGTTGTAATGAAGTCCAATGATTCATCTGGTAGGGAGATTAATGCTTCTGAGAGTGGGAAGTTGAGTCTTGATCCCGCGGGTTTTTTCGTGGTGCACGCAGATTTGAGATCACAAAATATTTTCGTGGAACACTACGCCTATGACCGGAAAATACGAAACAAGTTTAAGGGGAAGACCGCGAAAAGTCTGTGCGATACGATAATAAGAAGAGAGTTGACTTTGGATGCTTCGCATGCAGCGTATCTTGGAAGAGAGCTTATGAAGGCTGAGATTTCGCTTCGCAAGGGTTGGGTGTACACGCAGGATAAGCCGTTGAAACTTTAGTTGACTTTCCCGCTTCGTGAATTCCTGTATTCCTCGATTATTTTTTCGACAGATTCGGCGCTGGGTTTAAGCAATTGCTCAAGTATTTCAGACTCCACATAAAGGCACCCGTAAAACCGGCTTAAAAAGTCTTCAGACACACAGGGGATGTCTTTTTTTGAAAGCTCTTTTATGTTTGACTTATTGTCGGTGAAAACGAGGCGCAGATTCTTAAGGTTTTTTTCATCCGCTCTGGAAATCTTGTTTGGCATGAAAGTCAATCCTGAACTTGAGTTCGGAAAAATCCCTACAGGACGCGCTTTACCTTCCACTATCTTGTTCCAGAGGAAGCGAAACTGATAAATCCTTGAAAGCTCGTCTTCAAGAATCCTTATCCTGTCTCCCCTCGCCTTAAGGTTCTTCTTAATTCTTTTAACTTCCAAATCCTGGGAGACCCCGGACTCCAATCCCCCGGGAACGGCCAAGCTTTTGTCGCGAAGTCTTTTAATCTCCTCGTTTTTCTCAGACAATTCGGTAATCAAGTTTTTCCTCTGTCTTTCAAGGTTTCTGATCTTTTTCCTTAAAGGAGATAGGGTTACCGGCATTTCCTCGGGTTTTACTTTAGGTTGCTTAACTTTTTTTGGAAGGCGTTCCGCGATGGGCTCACCCTGAAGTATCCCATATTTCCTGGAATCGTTTAGACCAAGCTTGTCGGCTTTTCTCAGAATATTTTTCACCTTCTTAAACGCAAACAATCCTGAAGCTAGCGCGTCCCGTTCGTGAGCGTTCTTTAGGTTGAATTTCTTCGTTAAAATCCTCTTATCATCAATTGAGAGGGGGGTGCGTGGCGCGTGGACTCGCGCTCCAAAGCTTGATGCGATTTTTTGGATTGACTTCGGGGGCTTGGAGACGTCAGATGCGATTATCGCTGGGATGCCAAACTTTTCAATATAGGATACTAGATCGTCTACTCCAACGCCGCGAGAGCTCGTAACGTCTATGAGGTCGCCGGAAAGATTCAGTACTGCTACGGAACTTGTCGTCCCAATGTCAACTCCTACAATTAAGTACGCCATTAGTCTTAAAGCTTGGTCTGGGTTTCTTTTATTGGATAAACCCCGTTTAGACACGCGTTACAAAGTTTTTCCTCGGGAATGCCGATAGCACTGATTAAACCCTCAATGCTTGAGTATACTAGTGAATCAGCCCCCAAAGTCTTGCATATTTCTTTGACAGTCTTATTTGATGCGATAAACTGCTCGCTGGTTTGCATGTCTATTCCGTAGAGGCATGGATGCCTTATGGGGGGGCATGATATCCTCACGTGCACTTCTTTTGCACCGGCTTTTTTCAATGCCTGAATGATTCTTTTCAGGGTAGTACCCCTTACGATGGAATCATCTACTAAAACAATCCTTTTCCCATCCACCTGGCTTTTAATTGGATTGAGTTTTACCCTAACGCTTAAATCGCGTTGGTCTTGTTTGGGCAGTATGAATGTTCTTCCAATGTATCTGTTTTTCATAAGGCCTTCAGCGTAGGGGATTCCTGACTCCCTCGCGTATCCGACTGCCGTTGTTATCCCGGAGTCAGGGACTGGGATAACAAGGTCTGCATCAACCTTGCCTTCCTTTGCAAGATTTTTCCCTAGATTTTGCCTTACATCATAGACTGAAACATTGTTTAGAATCGAGTCGGGACGTGCGAAGTAGACGTATTCGAACATGCAGTGGGAAGGATTCGTTTTAGGTCCGAAATGAGATTCCATTTTATCACCGATAACAAGAATCTCTGAGGGCTTCACATCCCTTACCAGGTTATAGTCTAATACGTCGAGTGCGCATGATTCGGACGCGATTACATAAGATGATTCTTTTTGGCCGAGGACGAGCGGCCTCACCCCTTTTGGATCGCGGACCGCGATTAATGTGTCTTCAAAAAGGATTGTGATTGAGTATGAGCCAAGGAGCTGTTTCATCGCGTTTTTAATTCCTTTTACGAAATCACCGGTCTTTAAGTGTTCTTGAGCTATTAGGTGTGCTATGACCTCGGTGTCTGATGTTGTCGTGAAGACTCCGCCCTTCGACTCCATTGAAAGTTTAAGTTCTTCCGAGTTAAAGATGTTTCCGTTGTGTGCTATGGCAAATCTTCCCTTGGAATAGTTTATGAGAAAGGGTTGGGCGTTTTCGAGCTTTGATTCGCCTGTAGTCGAGTACCTGACGTGTCCTATCCCAGTGTTTCCCGATAAATACACGTTTTTGAATACTTCGCTTACAAGGCCCATCTCCTTGTGGACGCGGATTTCATTAGAGTAAGCCGCAATTCCCGCTGACTCCTGACCCCTGTGTTGTAGGGAATATAAGCCGTAGAAAATCGATTGGAAAACATCTTCATTTGATTTAATTCCGAAAACAGCACACTTTTCCTGCATCATGTTTAAACTCTGAAGTTTTAATAACTACGATAAACAGTTTATAAATACAATGAAACTCTCAGATACCGAGCGTGGAGTCTGCATTAAGGGATTCAAGGCCTTTGGATTAAAGGAGGGTAAGGTGGGGGTGGCAGTGATATACTCGGACAGACTATGCCAGACAGCGGGAGTATTCACGAAAAACAGCGTTAAGGCAGCGCCAGTAATAGTCTCGGGGAAAAACATTAAAAACGGCCTGCAAGCCATAGTAGCAAACTCGGGTCAAGCAAACGCTTGCGTTAAAAACGGCGTGGCTGATGCCCTATCCATGTGCAAAAAAACCGCCGAAACATTGGGCATATCCCCTAAAAACGTGGGAGTAGCCTCAACTGGGGTGATCGGAAAGGCTGTGAAAATTGCGGAAGTCGAAAAACTCATCGAAAAAACAGTGGGAAAACTCGGATGCTCTAAAACAAAAAGCCTTAAAGCCGTCAAGGCCATAATGACCACGGACACGAAACCAAAAATGTGTTCTGCAAAATACAAGGACATTGAAGTTGGGGGCATTATGAAGGGATCGGGGATGATAGCACCCAACATGGCCACAATGCTATGCTTTCTCACCACGAACGCAGACATTGGAGCGGATAAGATGAATGATGCTCTAGCAAATTCAGTGGAAAAGAGTTTTAATCGTGTTGTCGTTGATGGAGACGAGAGCACAAACGACACGGTACTTTTAATGTCTAATATGAAGGAAAAATGCAAGTTAAGTGATTTTGTGAAAATGCTGGATTACGTGACTGAAAGCCTTGCAAAACAGATGGCGGCTGACGGTGAAGGCGCGACAAAGCTTATCGAGTTCACTGTAGTTCATGGGAGAGACGAGAAGAGTGCGAAAAAAATCGTGAACGCAGTCTTGTCTTCACCCCTTGTGAAAACTGCCGTCTACGGTGAAAACCCTAATTGGGGCCGAATTATAGGGAAAATCGGCTCGGTCGAAAAGATAGACTTTGAAAAAATCGAGCTTGAGTTTTCCAGTGGACGGAAAAAGGCTGTTGCACTTCATTTCGGTGGACGCGGCGGAGACAGGAAAAAGGTTGGTGAAATCTTAAAGTCTTCTGAAATAAAAATCAAGGTGGATCTGAATTCAGGTAAAGGCAGCGCGACAGGGTGGGGATGTGATTTAAGTGAGAAATACGTTAAAATTAACGCTGAATACAATTAGTTTAAAATGAGGGTTTTAGGAGTAGATAAAAGTCCTGTCGAGGTTATAATAACCGCGTGTGTTATGGTATACATTCTCGAGTGGGCGATGCGAGACTTTATTTTCGTGACTTTCGCACTCCAACCAAGCACGGTCTTACTCAAACCTTGGACTCTTGTAACCAGCATGTTCATCCACGCAGACATCCACCACCTTTTATTCAACATGATCTCCCTCTTCTTCTTTGGATTGTATTTAGATCGGATGCTAGGTGAGAAGGTTTTTCTAAAGATTTATTTCGTCGGAGGATTGTTTGCAAGCGTTAGTTACGTTTTCACGTCACTTTTTTTCGGCATACCACACCCCAATACTTTCGCCGTAGGTGCGTCAGGTGCGATTTTCGCAGTCATGGGAACTTTGGTTGTTTTACGGCCGAACCTCACAATACTCTACAGTTTCCTATTTCCAATGCCATTGTACGTTTGGGCGATTCTATACACCATTATTGCAGTCCCATCAATGTTTATGCCGGGAAGCATCGCCCACAACGCCCATTTAGGAGGGCTTCTCGCAGGATACTTTTACGGCAAACAATATAAAAAAACTTTAACTTCCGGCGATGATGGAAGATACGGGTTCAGATTCCGCTAATATAGCTAATAAAAAGGAATATGTTTTGGATGGATAACGAGTTGGAAAATCAAAAAGAGAACAAAACAATTTCGACCATCAGAGTAATCTTGAAGTTGATGCGAATTAGAAACTGTTCGATAGCCTTCTTAGGGGTAATCGTGGGAGCACTCCTGGTTTCCTCACCCCATGAAACAGAGTTCATTAAAGTCTTCACGGCAGCATTAACGGCAGCTATCATCACGGGGGGAGGAAACACACTAAACGACTACTTCGACATCAAAGTAGACAAGATAAACAAGCCAAATCGACCCATACCCGCAGGTAAAATAGAGAAAAGCGACGCACTCATGCTCGCAATAGGACTGCTTTTTATCGGGCTGGGCCTCGCTAAAACAATAAACAAATACTGTCTAGCCCTAGCTCTTATAAACGTGATCATGCTCGTAATATACGCTGCATACTCGAAAAGAATGCTTTTCATCTCAAACCTGGGAGTAAGCTACCTAGTCGCCTCAATATTTATCTTCGGCGCCCTAGCAACAATCTCTCCCGGCGAAACAATAAACGTCGGAAAAATCAGGATCGCAACAGTCATAACGGGATGCGCATTCCTTATGACACTCGCAAGAGAAATAATAAAAGACATTGAAGACGTTGAAGGAGACACCAAACTATACTCGAAGACACTCCCCATAGTAATCGGACCCGCAAAATCAAAGAATGTGGCAGCATTATTCGCAATAACGGGAATACTACTCAGCCTAACCCCCATAATATACAAATTCACAACACTAAACCTTCCAGTATACGGAATACTAATCGGGATAACAGACCTCGCCTTCATCGCAGCACTCACAATGAGCGCACCCCTTGCCCAGCGAATAATGGTATTCGGGATGCTAAGCTCCCTCCTCGCATTCTTCCTCGGCCGCATGTACGCCTAAAAAAAAACGATGTCAAGAACCACCGGTCAAAGGCCGGTGGCATGATAATGTGGTTCTTGACAGGAGATTTCCCGTAAGTCCAACACCACATGCCACCAGTAATAAACTGGTGGAAATCTATGATTTAATAAAAAAGGCAACCTATTAGTATTCCAACGTCGGAATTATCCGGCGAATAATGTGCCACCTTCAGCTGCGAAAGCAGCCTCGAAGACCCTGGGGGAAAAAATTCAGGCAAAAAAAATGCCTCAGTAGCTCAGTCTGGTAGAGCGCGTGCTTGGTA
>JBDRAY010000010.1:0-3013 GCA_043823295.1 Methanobacteriota archaeon
GATTTATTACTTTTTTTATTCTATATTAATTCGTGGAGAAGCAATCTCATTTTCAACCTTACGGCTCGTTCATTGATGAATTGGACATTTTGTTGGGTGCTGAAGTCGACAAGCTTGGTGTAGGCGACATTGATTGGGCGAGACAAGTGAACGAATGGCTTATAACACAGACCTTGGATCAAATGCCAATACCCGGGGTAGCCCAGGAGTACTGGAAGAGGGTGGATTCAGTGGCTCGTGTTATGGACGACTCCTGTCCAGATCGAATCCAAGATAGGTATCAAAAGCTTAAAGAACAGGAATAGGCTCCCCAATAATACACTGGTTTTTTTTAACTTGTATCCGAATACTTTAAAGGTATTCATGGACGCGCGTAGTGCTTTAAAGGAGAAGGGGGCTCTGGTCGAGCCTGTTATTCGAAAGTATTTGGATTCTGAAAATGCCACCTTAAAGAAGATGCTCCAGCATACTGCAGCCTCCGGTGGAAAGCGGATTCGCCCGGCACTGGTTCTTACTGCATGTGAAGCCGTCGGCGGCGACTTTGAGAAAATACTTGCCGCCGCCGCGTCAGTCGAACTCTTACACACTTTCACGCTCGTGCACGACGACATCATGGACGACGACGACATGCGCCGGGGAAAACCCACAGTGCACGCGCTCTGGGGGATAGAGATAGGGATAGTCGTAGGAGACGCCGTATACGCCAAGGCATTCGAGTCACTCGTAGACGTCCGCAATGAAGGAATCGACGACAGTAAAGTACTCGACGCCCTCGAAACCTTAAACCACGCAAACAGCGAAGTACATGAAGGCCAGATGATGGACATGTTCTTCGAAAAACAAAAGGAAGTCACCGAGCAAGACTACTTGGTCATGATTTCGAAGAAAACCGGGGCCTTAATCGAAGCTTCGGTGAAAATCGGAGCAATCCTCGGGGGAGGCACTGACGAACAGATAAGATCGTTATCAGATTACGGCCGAGACATCGGCATGGCATTCCAGATTAAAGACGACCTGCTAGATCTTACCGGAGACGAACAAAAGCTCGGGAAACCAGTTGGATCCGACATCTGCCAGGGAAAGAAAAGCCTGGTAATCGTCCACGCCCTAGCTCACGGAAGTGAAAAGCAGAAAAAATCAATTTTTAATGCGCTTGGAAAAGACTGTGACGAAGAGAAAATAAGTGAATTAATAGCCGTCTTGAATGAGGTGGGCTCTATCAAGTACGCTGAAAACAAGCTTTTAGAATTAATTGGTTCGGCGAAAAAGTCTTTAGAGGAGATTTCCGATGGCGAGCCTAAGGAGATACTCCTCGACCTTGCCGACTACATAATCGAGAGGACGCATTAAAATGAGAAAAATAAACCACCGTAAACTCGAACACATAAGAATATGCTTGACCGAGGAAGTTGAGGCGGGTTACCCCGGATTTGAAAGAGTAAGGCTTGTACACGACGCTCTTCCAGAGCTTGATTTCGATGAAATCGACACGTCATGCGAAATCCTGGGGAAGACTCTTGACTCCCCAATAATCATTGAGGCTTTGACTGGCGGGGCTGATGAGTCACGAGAGATAAACCAGGATATTGCGAGAGTCGCCCAGAAGCTTAACGTCGGATTCTCGGTGGGAAGCCAGAGGGCTGCAATAGAAGATGCTGCTTTAGAGCAGACTTATAAAGTCCGTGATGTAGCCCCCGATGTTTTTCTCATTGCAAATCTTGGGGCAGTCCAGCTAAACTACGGCTTGGGGGTTGCCGAGTGTGAGAGGGCAGTAGAAATGATTTCTGCGGACGCCATTGCATTGCACGTTAATCCGCTTCAAGAGCTCATTCAAGCCGAGGGAAACAGGAATTTTAAGGGTCTTGTCGGGAAGATAAATGGTGTAGCCAAAAAGATCAAGTCCCCTGTGATACTTAAGGAGGTTGGATGCGGAATTTCTCGCGAGACTGCAAAAAAACTCAAGGTTTCAGCATATGATGTGGGAGGCTTAGGCGGGACTAACTGGGCTCTAGTGGAGGGAATACGGTCTGGAAGACAAGATACTGGGAAAGTCTTTTCGACCTGGGGGATTCCAACCGTTGAATCCGTGATCGAACTATCAGGTCTTGGAAAACCGGTTATCGCTTCGGGCGGAGTGCGGTCTGGACTTGACGCTGCCAAGGCGATTGCCTTAGGGGCCTCTTGTGTTGGTATTGCACTGCCTGTGCTGAAGGCTTGGGAGGAAGGCAGAACAAAAGGGGTTGAATGTTATCTTGAAAGAATTGTTGAGGAATTGAAGATAAGCATGTTTTTATCGGGTGCGAGAAAGCTCGGTGATCTCTCAGGCAAGGCAAGTTTAAACTAATACCTCCATGGAGGTGTCGCAGTCTCTTCTTCCTCGATTTTCCCGCGTTTGTTTTTCAGAAGCTTTTCAATCGAGTATATGAGCATTATTCCCGCGATTACTCCCACTAAAATGTTTAACATTATGATCAAGTATTTTGGTTTTTTCACTTTCTCGAAGTGTTGTTCCCTCATCTTTTCGATGAATTTATCCACTTCCTCTCGGGATGCGGTATCGTTGAATTCCGCGTAGATTTCCCTCGATTTCTCGGAGATGTCGATGGCTTGAGCGTATTTTTCGTTTGAATAAAGGCTTACTGATTGGTCGAATAACTGGCTTGCCTTTATGAACTGGCCGGTCTTGTTTGCCATAGACTCTGCCCTGTAAAGTCCTGGCGTATAATTTATGCTTGAAAAAATCTTGCTTGCATTTACGGAAGCTTCAAAGGCGCCTTGAATATCACCTTCCTCATACATCTTGTGTGCATCGTCTGTGAGTTTGGTTGCGATCACCCTTGAAAGCATTTTCTCAACTAAAACCACACCCCCTGAGGCATTAACGTCCTCGTATACTAGTTTCGCGATATTCAAGTATTCAGTCACGTTCTCGCTGTAGCCTTCCTCGAAAAACAAGTTTAAGGCCAAAACATGGTATGCGTCAGCATCCTTTTGCTCTACAGAGAGTTCAAGG
>JBDRAY010000011.1:0-5202 GCA_043823295.1 Methanobacteriota archaeon
TATTTTAATCTTTGCACTAGAAATCGTTTTGCAGGGCAGATGAAGCTGCAGGCGCCGCACTCCATGCAATCTAGTATTCCCATTTCCTTTGCCCGTGAAAATTTACCGGCTTCGACAAGACTTGTAAGTGTTGAAGGAACGAGGGTGTACGGGCAGACTTCCAGGCATTTTCCGCACCGAATACATGGGCTTTCCTCCGGGTCTTGGAATGTCCCTTTTGAAAATACTGTGACTCCGTTGTTGCCTTTTATTATAGATGCCTCATCAGTCGGCTGGGCTATCCCCATCATGGGCCCGCCTACGAAAAGCCTTTCGGGAGTGCCTTTGTAGCCCCCGCAAAATTCTATGATATCTCTCATTTGAGTTCCAATTTTTACTCGAATGTTTTTAGGTTCTGTTACTCCAGAGCCTGTGCAAGTAAGAGATCGTTCGATCAAGGGTTTGCCGTAGGCGACTGCTTCGTGGACTGCTGCGAGTGTGCCAACATTTTCCACTACTACTCCTGAATCGAGGGGTAGCTTTCCTGAAGGAATCTCCCGTCCAGTCAATACTTTCACCAGGATTTTCTCAGCACCCTGCGGATACTTGACAGGCAATGAAACTACTTTTATGAACGGATCTTCAACTGCTTCAGATAAGGCTTTTATTCCGTCGGGCTTGTTTTCTTCAATCCCAACCACTGTGTTTTCAACTCCTAAAGCCTTCATGAGAATTTTCATCCCTGAAAAAATTTTTTCAGGCTCTTCGACGAGTAGTCGGTGGTCGCATGTGAGATAAGGTTCGCATTCAGCGCCATTTACTATGAGAGTGTCGATTGATGCATTTTCTGGCGGGCGAAGCTTCACGTGGGTTGGAAACATCGCTCCGCCCATACCAACAATCCCGGCTTCACGGACGAGTTCAATTATTTTTTCCTGCGAAAGTTTTTCAAAATTCTTTCTCGGTTTAACGGACTTGTGGAGCTTGTCTTGGCCGTCTGATTGAATTACGACTGCGGGAGACAATAGCCCTGACGGGTGGGGCTTTGGTAAAACATCCACCACCACCCCAGAAACTGAAGAGTGCACTGGCGCAGAAACAAAGGCTTCGCTTTCACCGACTTTCTGGCCGGTGAGGACTTTATCGCCTTTGGAGACTGTTTGCGTGCAGGGAGCGCCAATGTGCTGGCTTAAGAAAATATGTACAATTTCGGGAGACGGCATTGATTCTAAGGGTTTGGAACAAGATATCTCCTTTTGATATTTTGGGTGTACTCCACCATAGAATGCCATAACAACTAAGAATAGTGCTCTAGATTATTTAAGTATCTTAAAGCGATTTCGATTTGAAATATTTTAAGCATATTATCTATTACTTACTTCTTAGATGTGGGAAATGTATAAGGTTTTAGAAGTAAGGGATCTGGCCGACGGGATAAAGTTCATCGAAGTTCACGCCCCCGAAGTTGCTAGTGCTGCGAATGCAGGCCAATTTGTTATACTTAGGATTGATGAAGTTGGAGAGCGGTTTCCGCTTACGATATACGACTTTGACCGGAAGGCGGGGAGCGTTTCCATGGTTTTTCTTGAGGTTGGGACTTCGACAATGAAGTTAGGCAGCCTTAAGGCTGGCGACTCCATCCTGGATTTTCTAGGCCCCTTGGGTCATCCTTTCAACGTGAAAAAGTATGGGAAAGTCGCCTGCATTGGCGGGGGAGTCGGAACTCCCGCAATACACTCAATCGCCAAGGAGCTTAAGGCTTCTGGCAATCATGTGAGCTCAATCATAGGAGCCCGCACCAAAGACCTTCTCATACTCGAAGAGGAGATGAAGGCTGTGTCCGACGAGCTTATTGCCGCCACAGACGACGGAAGCTACGGGGTGAAAGGCTTTGTGACGACCGTCCTCAAAGGCATGCTCGGAAAGCTCGACCTTGTCGTTGCTGTGGGGCCGCTTCCCATGATGAATGCGGTCGCAGAGCTAACCCGCGGGAAGGTGAAGACTATAGTATCTCTAAATCCTATAATGGTCGACGGCACCGGCATGTGCGGCGGCTGCAGGGTGACGGTGGGGGGGCAGACAAAATTCACGTGCGTTGACGGCCCAGATTTCGACGCACACAAAGTAGACTTTAAGGAGCTTATGGAGAGGAATAAAACTTATTTACGGGAGGAGGAGGAATCCCATACCTGCAGGATTGGATTAGACGATGCCTAAAATACCAATTTCAGAACAGGATCCTCGCGAGCGCGCGAAAAACTTCAGTGAAGTATCATTAGGTTACAGTGAGGATGAAGCGAGACTTGAAGCCGCCCGCTGCATTAAATGCGGGAAATGCGTGCCGGGATGCCCGGTTGGAATTGACATTCCAAAATTCATTTCAGAGATTTCTGAGGGCAAGTATGATGAAGCTTGCGCGACGCTTAAGGCTGACAACTGTCTTCCCGCAGTATGCGGGCGAGTCTGCCCCCAGGAGACTCAATGCGAGCAATTGTGCGTCCTAGGGATAAAGGACGAGCCAGTCGCAATCGGACGGCTTGAGCGTTTCGCGGCGGGATTTGCCACGGGGGAAGTCAGCAAGACTGAGCCTAACGGTAAGAAAGTCGCAATAGTAGGCTCCGGCCCGGCGGGACTTACGTGCGCTGGAGAGCTTGCGAGCCGAGGATACTCTGTCACCGTTTTCGAAGCCTTGCACAAGCCGGGCGGAGTGCTAGTATACGGCATCCCAGAGTTCAGGCTTCCGAAAAAGATCGTCGACGAGGAAGTCGGCTATCTTAAAAGACTCGGAGTTGAAATCAAAACCAACATGCTCGCAGGAAGGACGATCGCATTGTCGGAGTTGATTACCAACTTTGACGCCGTCTTTATCGGAGTTGGCGCGGGCCTTCCGAGTTTCTTGAACATCCCCGGTGAAAACCTATTGGGCGTATACAGTGCCAACGAATTTCTGATCCGCGTGAACCTTATGAAGGCGTACGATTTCCCAAAGTATGACACACCCGTAAAAGTCGGGAAGAAAGTAGCCGTCGTAGGTGCCGGAAACGTCGCAATGGACTCTGCACGCTCCGCCCTCCGCCTCGGCGCCGAAAAAGTCTACATCGTATACCGTAGGAGCGAGCAGGAGATGCCTGCGCGGGCTGAGGAAGTCGAACACGCGAAAGATGAGGGAATAGAATTTAAGTTGCTCACCAACCCGATTGAAATACTCGGAGATGAAGAAGGGAAGGTCTCGGAGATGAAGTGCATTAAGATGGAGTTGGGAGAACCTGACGAGTCAGGCAGGAGAAGGCCGGTTCCAATCCATGGCTCCGAATTCACAATAAATGTCGACGAAGTCATAGTAGCAATAGGACAAAGCCCCAACCCCCTGCTCCATGCGACAACACCGGAGCTCAAAGTCGACTCGCGCGGACGCATCAAAGTCGACGAAAACCTGATGACATCAATCCCCGGCGTGTTCGCCGGCGGTGACATAGTCTCAGGAGCGGCGACCGTGATCTCCGCCATGGGACAGGGGAAAAATGCGGCGGTAAACATACACGAACACCTGTGCGGCTGAAGTTTCTTGCAAAGTTTTCGTGGCGTCAAACACAGATTATTATAAGCTTCAACGTAAGTTCTAATTGATGCCGGCACCTATTCTCTTAGCTGAATTAATTGAACGATTCGAACGGAATAAAAAATCATACCTCAGCCAAAAATACAATGAACTACAGCTCCGCGAGGAATTCGTAAACCCATTCTTCGAGGCCCTCGGGTGGGATGTAAGAAATATTGAGGGTCGGGCTGAAGCCTACAAGGACGTCATCCACGAGGATGCCATCAGGATCGGGCAAACCATCAAGGCCCCGGACTATTCCTTCCGAGTTGGCGGGCAACGCAAGTTTTTCGTGGAAACAAAAAAGCCGTCAGTCAACATTAAGGCGGATGTGAACCCCGCATACCAGATTCGAAGATATTCGTGGAGTGCGAAACTACCCCTGGCCATATTAACGGATTTCGAGGAATTCGCAGTCTATGACTGCCGGAAAAAACCACTGCCAACCGACAATGCAAGCGTGGGCAGGGTGCTTTACTTAAGGTATGATGAATACGAGAAGAGATGGGGTGAGATAGAAAACATATTCTCCAAACAAGCCATCCTCCAAGGATTGTTCGACCAGTACTCCGAATCAACTAAGGCTAAGAAAGGCACTTCCGAAGTAGACGACGAGTTCCTTAAGGAAATCGAATTGTGGAGGGGCGAGCTTGCGAGGAACATCGCATTGAGGAACCCGAAGTACTCGGTTCGCGAAATCAACTACGCAATCCAAAAGACCGTAGACAGGATAATTTTCCTCCGAATATGCGAGGACCGGGGGATAGAGCCTTACGGACAACTCCGAGAGATATCCCTAAAGGAGGGCATATACAAGCACCTGTTGAAGCTTTTCGAGAAAGCCGACGAGAAATACGATTCCGGCTTATTCTACTTCAAGGAGGAGAAAGGCAGGACTAGCTTTCCAGACTACGTCTGCCCGAATCTTAAGATAGACGACAAGGTTTTCAAGGACATCATAAAGAGCCTGTATTTCCCGGACTGCCCGTACGAGTTCTCGGTCATCGGGGCGGACATACTCGGCAACGTCTACGAGCAGTTCCTCGGGAAAGTTATTCGGCTGACGGAAGGCCACCGGGCGAAAGTCGAAGAGAAACCGGAAGTCAAAAAGGCCGGCGGAGTCTACTACACGCCAAAGTACATAGTCGACTACATCGTCGAAAACACGGTCGGGAAACTGGTTGAAGGCAAAAAGCCGAAACAGATAGAAAGCCTCAAGGTTCTGGATCCGGCTTGTGGCTCAGGTTCATTCCTGATTGGAGCCTACCAGAGGCTTTTGGATTATCACCGCGACTGGTATGTTAGCCGCGGTCCCCGCCAAACACAAAGACGTCATATACCAAGGTGCGGGCGGCTTATGGTATCTGACACTAGGAGAAAAGAAGCGGATACTGCTCAACAACATCTTTGGCGTTGACATCGACGAGCAGGCCGTCGAAGTCGCCAAACTCAACCTGCTCCTAAAAGTTTTGGAGGACGAGCACCGGGAGCCGCAGAAAAGACTGGGAGGCAGGGTACTCCCCGACCTAGACCAACACATCAAATGCGGGAACAGCTTGATAGGCCCAGACTACTATACCGGCCAAACTAAGATATTCACCGAGGAAGAAACACTACGAATCAAC
>JBDRAY010000012.1:0-15792 GCA_043823295.1 Methanobacteriota archaeon
GGCTCAGAAGGCTTAGGCTCAGGAGACTTAGGCTCAGAAGGCTTAGGCTCAGAAGGCTTAGGCTCAGAAGGCTTAGGCTCAGAAGGCTTAGGCTCAGAAGGCTTAGGCTCAGAAGGCTTAGGCTTCGGAGCCCTGGTTGGAGTAGTTGGAGTCTCAGGAGGTTTCGTCCTTGAATCTTTCTCGGGAGTTCGTGGAGGAGTAGGTGCTCTATGCGTAGAGGGGGGAACAGGGTATTTTGTTGCGGGTGTTCTGCGTGGGCTGGGTGTTGCGGGTGTTCTGCGTGGGCTGGGTGTTTTGCTTTCTACTCTTTCCCGCTTTATTGATTCTGTGAGAAGCTTGTCTGGACTCAGTTTGGTTTTCTTACTTTCTTTTTCAAGCCTGTTAAGGGTTTGGTGTGCTTCCGTAGGGCTCAGTTTAGCCAAGTGCTGAATGCTTTCGTTATTGCTTATTCCTAATTTCTTCGCTTCGTCAAACCAGTGTGGCGGGCGCTTATACCCTGGTTGAGGGGGCATTTCAGGTTGAGGGGTTGATTTGGGAGGTGTCTTGGTTTTTTCGTATTTCATGGAGTTGAAGAGACCTTCTGGGACTTGAGGCTCCTCCAATCCGCCTTCCTGTTGGGCTGTCAGTGGGCTCTCACCATATCTTAATGAATCCATCTGATTGTTAGCCGCCCATCTAGCAGCGTCAATCCGATCGTTAGCATTCTTATTAATCGCCCCAATTCGACTTCCTATCCCTTCAACTGCCTTACTTGCAGAAGCCGTCCCAGCGCTTTGAGCGTCACCAGCGGCTGTATTAGGGTCTACTTTTCGGGTATATTGAATGGGTTTAGATGATTGTGGCTGTATAGCACCCGTTCCTTTTGACTTGATTTGTATCGGCTTTGCTGATTGGTTGATGATTGATTCTCCCACACCTATCGAAGTGGAATCTGAAGGTTGTAGAGATTGTGGGGAAGTTTTTGCTGTTGCATGCCTTACACCTTGCCTTCCACTTCCAGAAGATTTAGAACTTGGAGTAGAAAGTGGTAGGAGTGGTGGAAAATTCAGCCTCCTCGTTGCTTGAGGAGTCACCCCCCCAATAGGCAATCCAGGCGAGGGTGCTAATCCAGGACTAACCGCGGAACCTTCCGATCCGGAAGTCCCACCCATAAGAGCAACGAGAGACGATCCAGTCCTTAACCTGCCCTTCCGGTGTCCTCGATCATATGCTTCGCCTCCACCAATCGCTCCGCGGTGGGGGAAACCGGGGTGTTCACCCATCTCATCCGCCATCTGACCCCATCCAGGAGACTTCATACGCTCTCCCCCAGCCTCATACATTCCGAGGGTGTGGGTAGTCTGGTATCGGCCGCCGGCAGTAACTATTGCGGTAGCTAGGTTTCTCCCCCGCATGAGCTGTGAAACCATGCGGATACCTTCCCCCCCTCCTCTTGAGGAGTAGGCGTATACTGCCCCTCCAAGCCAATGCATGACTTTTAGCATGATTAATGGTGTTGAACAAAGTGCTGTCATCGCGGCGATACCGAACAAAACCCTGAATGCGGGGATTCCGAGGGTTGAATCCTGGTACGCCTTAACCCCGAGCACTAGGAACAGCATCATAACTACTTGACTGAAAATCGCAAGGAAGGAAAACCTCATTAAAGTGTTGCCCATACCCTTTGTAAACCTGAATGAGTAGAGGAATACTGCAAGAGGGAACATTGCGGCAAAAAGCATTACCATGAAATACCTAAAAACCACCACGATTAATGCACTGACTGTTGATGCAAGGGAAATGAAGAAAAAACAACAGAATGTCCGAGTGTCAGGACCTGTTTCCCACCAATCCTTCATGTCTTCGAGATTGACTCCTGATTCACTCCAGACGTATTCAGACACCGCCGAAGAAATGTTGAGGATTACCTGGAATAGTATTGGGGAAGTGGCAACCAATATCATTCCAACAATCAAGTCTACAAAAAAGGCTTTAGCCTGGGCTCTGCCTTTAGGAGAACCCTGCATCAAAATCATGTAGAGTCCAAGCAGGAGGAATAAAGACACATAGAAGGGCATAAAGGATCTTATCAGCAAGACATTCATACCCCGTATAGTAGCGTCGACGGGAATGTCACCCCAGACTGTACTGCATTCGTCGGTTGGGAGAGGCCCCGCATAAACGCACGGATTAGCCTTAACCATGGCTGCAATAAGAACAGATGTGTACTCAACGATTCCAATAACTCCAAAAGAACAAATGTTAACAATCTGGGGTAAAGTATTCTGGAAAAAAGTCCATGCAGAAAATGCGCTCGATTGCTGAGCTAAAAGAGACACCACCAACACTACCGCATAGAAAATTTTCCTGCTAGGACATTCCATCTTGTATTTTAATAAGTTCCCTCTGAATTGGAGCAGCACGCTCCGAAGCGAGTTTAAGCTGTCTTTCAACCGAGGCAAGTTCGACAACCGGGTTGCGAGGAGCCCGAGAGACCCAGGGGTGTGGGATAAAGCCCACTAATTTATCTTTATGTAATTTCACGGGATTCAAATACTCGTAAACTGAATCGATAACATCCGGGGAAACCGGTGCAAGACCTTGCCTCTCGTATTCTCCAGCACCAGGCGTATAGTCATAAGTTTTTGTTGTGGCATTTAAATGGTAATCTGCAGTATTAGTGCCAGTATCAATGTATTGAGCACCAGAAGCAACGTCTTCGACTGTGGTATTAATCCCGTCTTGGTTAAGTATAAATGCGCCTCCGAATCTTGGATCACCAGTCGAACCCCGGAAAACATCTGCTTCACCGTTTGCATCGGCAATAGATTTATAGTTAGCGGTTTTAGTTCCAAGTTTATCGTATTGTCTTCTTTCAGGTGTTCCGGGTGTAGGTTCAACCCCTCCATTGTTTGCCTTCATTTGTTCTCGCCTACTCATGCATCTAGCTTCCATACGCCTGTTCTGAGGGTATATCGCACTTAATTCAGCCCAATTCTTGATTCCTGCCTTATGCAAATTCCCGGCAGCCTCGTCCGAAAGCCCGTCAACAGTCGAGACAAAGCATTCACGACGCTCCTTACTGTGTGTCCCAGTACCCGGTGTTGGGGCGCGTACGAACCTGTGCGTTACAGGATCCTCAATATAGTCGCCAGTGGGAGTGGGAAGAGCTTTGTAAACGTCCCTGTCGTACTGGCTCATGTGAACCGCAATTTCGGGCGAGCCGCCGTGCTCTTCCACGGTGTGGAAGGCCTCTCGTTTAGCCGTTAAAGTGCGCATTTGCCGGCCTCTCTGACGGTAGTCGTACAACTCCCGGGCAGTGCAAGTAAACTCTGAGTTACCATCAGCCATCATCTGTGTGGCAGCGTCAGTAGTGTTAATATTACCGGTTGACGTTCCACTCGGATCGAAAACCGCCCTAGCTTTGTCGGAAACATGGTGAAATTGGCCTTTCTCATCGTAAGCCATCTGATGCGTGTTGACCACGTGTTGGTCGAGAAGCTGATTCCTGCTTACTTCCTGAGTTACCCTTGACATCACCGTAGCATTCATTGTAGGATGTAATCCCAGAGGAGATAGAACCGCATCACTCCTACCCCTCAACTCCTTCTCCTCCCTTTGCTCGCTCTTGGTCGCCGCCGGCCCAAGGGATCTTATGTGTTCAGCCTTACCCTGGTCTTGAATTGCCTGGCTTATCTGCTGCCTCCTCGAGTTAAGCTCGTCAGAAGATTCGTCACCGCGAATTGTGCCAGGCACCAATGTATTAACGTCAGCCTCACGGTCATCGTCGAGTTGAAATATTTGCCGCATGTGAGGATCATCCTCAACCCTGCCCAAGTATTCACTGTGACTGTGTTGATTATCCAAAGCGTGCTTGTCAGAGCCGGTCGGGTCGGTGGTGCTGAGATTGTCTTGAACGTAGTCCGCGTGCAATTTCCTCGCCTGCGCATTAGGCTTCATACGCTTCGCATCCCTCTCCTGGGCGGGACTCAAACCCCCACCAACTGGAGTCAAGTCACTGTTAACCCTGTTGAAAGTTGAAAGCATCATACGCTCGTTGTCGTTTCTAGGCGCCATCGCAGTCGGAACGCCAGTTACACGGTCGACTAAACCACGCCTAGCAAGCTCCCCATGAAGCAAAGACTGTTTTTTCCCAAGCTGCTCAGTACTGAAACGCTTCGTATCAAGTCCGGCAAACCGTTCGGCGGCAACCGTGCGTCTTGCAGCGGCACGCGCCCGCATACCGATAGCCTGAGTTGCGGTCGTCTTCCTCCTCCGCTCCTCCTCAGGGCTTAAACCCATACCGGCGATCTCGGTTGAAGCGTTGTTATAAACGTCTTCCGCAGTATCACCAGGTCTTTCAACCCGACCAGTGGCATCCCTCAACGCACCATCATTACCAGCTGCATGCGCGGCATACGCATTAGTCTTCATCGAAAGCTTCTCAGGGTCAGTACGTGCTAGACCTTCAATATGCTCACTTATAACTGCATTAGCCGTACTTCCAGAACGTGTTGCCCTACTGTTTACTTCAGCAACATCAAGTCCTTCAAAGCTCATTCCCGCAGAAGCAATGGTTTCCTCAGCTTCCCCGTCCAGCTTGTCCGCACTCTTCTCAAGATCAATACCAGGTTCACGGCCTTCAGTGGACGCGAGAGCGTCCACACTGCGACCTAAATTATTTACTTTTTCGAAGTCGTGTGTGACTTGTTCTATTTGATTGTCCAAGTGGGCTCTCTCGTTTACTAGATCACCTAGGGTTGTGCCTGCAATGAGAGTGCTTCCGGGAGAAGTGCCGGTAGCGTTCATCTGCTCGTGAAGTTTCTTGAGTTCAGGAGTCATTCCAGGTGCAGTAGCGGGAGTTGTCGAGTTTATTGTGGTTCCATCAGGCATGTTGAGTACGAACTCAGCTCCGTTATGCGCTATTTTTGCATTACTGTTTAATTTCGCGAGTCTGTCGTCGTACTTCGCCATGTGCTTGCGGATTGGACGGTTCATCCTACTCCGCCTTTTTTGAAGTCTAGCCCTCTTCCTAGCTAGAAGACCAGCCTTAATGTTTAACCCACTCACAGCCGAAGACAACGCACTTCGAATAACACCCCGACCTTGCCTTCGGGCTTCACCGTACCCTTCAGCAACACCCTTCATACTCAAACCTTGACCAAATACAAAGCCTCCAAGAAGGCTTCCGCCCACAGCAGCCGCAAATCCAAAATGACCAATGGGGGTGAACATGCCGAGCCCGAGGCCGACCATTCCCGCAAGCCGCCAAGGACGAATACCCTTATCCTTGTCCCACACGCCCAAACCAGATCCAACACCCTGTAATACCCCCCGAACTGGCTTACCCTCTAAAAAGGCCTCGCCAATTTGATTTAAAGGGTCCCTAAGCCATTTAGGGGCAATATCGCTTTCCTTGTGGAAGAGTCCTGTTAATCCGTAGCCTATAGGATGTAGTAGGTGGGCGTGTGCAGTCTGAGCTGTGAGTGATAATCCAATGTTTGCAAGACCTTTAAGTCTTGACCCGATCCTCAAACCACCGCCGCCGAATAATTGATTAACCCCCTTTTCAAACCGCTCTTGGTGTCTTGCACCAGGAGCTTTAGAGCCGCCTTTACCTGCAGTCCCAAAGAAACCAGTCTTTAATGCCGAAGTAGCAGATTCACCACTTCGAAGCGCCCTAAAAGCACCCATAACACCCCCTCCGACTCCGACGGAAGGTCGTTTCTCGGCTCCAGGTACTCCACCAGGACTTTGACCTTCCTGCCTTAAACGAGAGTCTCTATGAAGTTTCATTGAAGCAGCGGAAGAGAGGGAGTAAGGTCCGTGACCCATCATGAGGTGGCCCGCACCAGTTAAAAAAGGCGACTGAGTCTTACTACCGACCATGACTGTCATGCTTCCAACAACCTTTAGAAGTCCCGTCATGATTAAGGGTGAAAGCATAACCCCGATAAAGCTTCCAAGAGCCATAATTGCGCCTTGGACAGACATCCAATTACTTGCGGATTCAGCCAGTAACACAATAAAAAATGCCTGAACAATTGGCATGAAAATCCAGATGAAAGTGTACTTCATAAGCTTACGGCCTATGCCTTGAGTGTAATTCCACATGTACAGGAAGATGGTCGCCGGAAAGAGTATGCCCAAAGCAGTTACAACAGCCCACCTAAGCCATACGACAGCATAACTTGCAATAACTATTATCAACCCTAAACCGCCTAAAGCACAAGTGTAAGGCATTACGAACATGGAAGCGGTCATAAGGCTTACTACCCCGCCAATATGGTCTAAGCAAGCTTCAGGAGTCATTCCGTGACACGTCCCACCAGCAGACCCCACACTAGTCTGAATTAAAGCCAGCAACAAGCCATGCTCAAGCTCCAACAAAACTTGGAATATAATCGGTGAAAGCCCCGTTAAAACCATACCGACAATCAGCCGAGTAAGATAATGCTTTGCAAAAGCTCTTTTTCTCGGAACAACAGAAGCGTAAACTATGTAAATGCCGGTCAACAATATTAGAATCTGGTAAGGTATCAAAATAATTTTTAATATTAATTTCGTAAGCCCCTGATATCCTGAGTCTGGTATGGGAGGGGATGAAGACGTGTCATAAATCACCGGATTCTCAGTAAGCCAGTGAATAAGATCAGGAGTAACCTGCCGGGCCATATCCATGAATAAGCCTTCAATATAGTTGACTCCCACAGCCGGAATATCCTCGCCACCAGTATTCTCCTTGGGGGGATAAGTTATCTGGGAAACAAGACTCAAGGAAAGCAAGTAGACTAACGCCAACGAGAAAATCGCTAACCTAATCCGCCTGCCACCATTACTCATCATGCCTCCTCATAAGACCCCCAGATGCGGCCTGAACTCTTATGCAGGTTACCAGTCCTCGAATCAGTATAATCAACACTCAACAAAATCTCAAACCTACCCCCACCATTACCTGCATTAAAACCGGAAATATCAACAACTTCATGCTCACCCGGCTCAACAACAACGCTAGGAGAAACAAGAATATCAACATCTGAATGATTCGCAGCAATAGATTCTATTGTCACGTTAGCCCCGATATAATTCGCAAAAGAGATATTGAGATCCCCCGATTCAGAGAGCCGGAAGTCAGAGGGTACGACACCCCAAAAACCCATGTAACCAGGTTCAATATTGCCCCCCAACTGGAATAATCCAAGCTGCCAGACCAACACTAAAACAACCACAACAATCAAGATAACCCAAGCATAAGTCAATATAAACTCAATGGCCGCCTGACCCCTACAAGAAGAATTTCCGTTAACTGGTTTCATGACCTAAAACACCACAATAAACTATTTTCCCGGAAACCTTAAAAAACAAGATTCTACAACAGTTTTCTCACCTGATTTTCAACAATACCAACCATCTGCTCAATACCGATTTGCGTGGTGTCTAAAACCAAGTCAAAAACGGAGAAATCATCCAAATCAATGCCGTAAAACTCCTTATAACGCCTCCGCTCACTAGCCTCCCGCAAACTAATAGCATCAACCAGGTCTACGTCACCATCTCCGCGACCACGAGCCCTCAACACCCTCTCTGAAATATCGGCTTTAAGCCAAACCTTAAAGTCTGCTGGAATAATATGTGCTGAAATCCTACCTTCAACAACACAATCACCGTGAGATGCGAGTTCCTTCTGCCGCTCATCAATAAGCTTGTCGATTTCAGGATGGGATTCCGCGTACTTGGAAAACTCGAGGAGACTCATGTTTTTCTCGCCCGCCAGCTCCCGCATGATTGCACCCGCTGAAATGTGTTTCACCCCAAGCCTTTGAGCGAGCTTTTTCGCTAGGGTGCTTTTTCCAGATGCTATTTCCCCGCCGATTGTTACAATCATTTCTTTGTTTTGGCGGCTGGTTTTTTAGCTGTTTTTTTCGGTTTGGTTTTTGTTGTCTTTTTGGGAGATGGTTTGTCTTTAGGAGAGGGTTTGTCTTCCTGTTTCACCGGCTTTATTTTCTTGTATGATTTTTTTATCTTCCTCTTTTTCACAGAGCCTTGAGAGACTTCCGTAAACCATCCTCGCGGCAGGAATTTTTCTATTGTGAGATCCCGGGATAAGTCCAGGTCTTTGTATTCGTCGCTTAAAAGCTTTACTTTCCATTGCACCGCGTAACGCAGTAAACCTTCAGTGCAACTACTGCATAATGCTCCAGAGTAAATTTTCTTACCCTTAACAGGCGTAATACGTTTACATCTAGCGCACTTGTTGCCGCCTATTTTTTCCTTTTTATAGTGGATTACTTTCCTCCCCTTAGGAGTCTTCTTGGCGATTCTTTTTACCGACCTAGTCCTCATTTTTGGTCTGACCATCTTTTAAACCTCACGTTATCTTTAAAAATTTGTTTAGTATAGTTGATGATGCAATAGAGATTATTATATACCATCCAAACCAACCCAGTTTATAGGATCCAAGCTGTACAATGAATTTTTTATTCTCGTATTTTATCTTATAGGAAACTTCATTGCCTGATTGGACAAAGTCTTGCCTTTTGACTGTTAGAATTGATTCCTCGTCGATTATCTCATTTCCCGAAAACTCGTGTGTTTGATTGTCACTTCCAAGGTATGTGAGTTTGAATGAATTTGATTTCAATAATTCGTCTGGCGGTCTGCCCTTAGCAGATACAGTCAAAGCGCCTGATTTTCCGCCTGAAATATTTCCCAGACTCCAGAGAACAAAAGACTCGTCCCTGAAAATCTTTCCGGAAGATGAGATTGAAAGTATCTCAAGGTCTTGAGGGTGATATTCAATCAACTGGACTTCAGAAGCCACCCCATACTCCCCGTAAGTACCCCGCATCCAACCGAAAATCAAAAGCAGTGGGATTAATGTGAAGACCATGGGCTTCATGTTGTGTTTGAAGCTTTCCATAGTCTCAGCCATCATATCCTGCTGGTGCTTTTTCATCTTATTGCTGTCACCAGCCTTCTGAGCCTCCTTAAGCTTTTTTTGATGCTCTTTAATCCGTTTCTGACCTTCCTTAACTTTCTCCCGGTCGATTGTGAAATACCGAACTGTCGTGCTCAAGGATACTATCCCGAGAGAAATCAAGGCGATATTCCTACCGGCCTCAGTTATTACAACATTCAAGTCAACACCTTCTTAAGTTCCGCGCTAGCCTCGGCAAGCTTACCCTGCCGGTTTGCAATAAACTTTACCGCACTATTCGAATGCAATGAGTATGCAGCAGCATAACTCCTGTTTATTTTTTGGTGGGAGTCAAGCTCCCAACTGCTTTCTAAATCTCTTTTCCTGCTCACATCATCCTTCCTACGCTCGATAATGTCTTGGACGTCTGTTTCGATGATAATTATCTGTGAGGGTTTGATTTCGTCTAAAACGTGTTTAGGAAGCCCTGGTATGAAGCCTTTCGGTGTCTTGACTGTACAGTGAGTGTCAACAATGATGTCTTTAGTCTCCCCGAGTTTGCCGATTTTTCTTGCAGCATCAACTTGAACCTTCCGCTGCGCATCAACGGGGAGGTTTCTCATTTCATCCCTGTCGGACACTAACCCCTTTTCCTTAGCAATCTCGAACATCACAGTCCCGTAGACTACATGCTCGTATACCCTACTTTCAGCACCCAACTCACTCAGAGCCTTCTTCAATACAGTTGTTTTCCCTGATCCTGGTATTCCAGTCAAAATTACGGTAGCCATTTTAAACACGATTTAATTTAATAGTCAATCATCATATTAAAAGTGAATACAATTTCCCGGTCCGAATTAATCGGCAAGTTTATAGACTCAATCAACGAGCCAGTCATAGTTGAGGGTAAAAAAGACAAGCTGGCGCTCGAATCACTCGGAGTGAAAAATGTTATTCAGCTCAATCAGGGGAGGTCTATTTTAGAGGTAATTGAAGCACTTGCGGATTTTCCCAGTATTGTGATACTCACGGACATGGATAGGGCGGGGAAAGTGCTTCGAAAAAAAATCCTCCAATACCTTAAGTTGTACGGGATTTACGAGAATAAGAAGCCGAGAGAATTTTTCGCGCAAATGAGGTTATCCCATATTGAAGGATTATCCAGTTGGATGAGAGATGAAAAAATTTTTACGTCACTTGAACAAGTTTGAGGAACACATTTTAGACGCCTTGAAGGGGGGTGAATCCGAAACTCTAAGCGAGAAGCTTAATGCTTTAGCTCATAGTCTTTTTAAAGGGAAGAGCCCGTTCACAGTCATAAATCACGGTGAAAAAATTGTTTACTGCCATACAGACGGGGGTGACGTGTTTATCGCATCATCGGCCTTAATTCCGCACACTGAGACAAAAAAGGAGGTTGAAGCTTATCTTAAGGTTCTAGACGACCTCGGAAAAAGATTCTCTTTTAACTCGGAGAAAGCGAATGATTTAACTCGGAAAATCTTGGCTCAAGCTATTGAAACACTCCCGGACTCTGAAATATTGCTGGGATTTGTCGCTTCCTCTCAGGGATTTTTATGTTCTCTAACACACTGGGGAGGAAAATTAGACCTTTCTGCGGACGTAAAAAATAATCTTTTAAATCAAGCAGACTACTTCGAGCAGACTCCTTTAATCGAGGGTGGTGTGGAAGTGGGATCAAAAATCATTTTCATTTTGGATTCTGATTAGTTTTTTAAGTGTATTTTGCCTATATTTTAGGTTAGAGATGGCGGCGAAGACTAGGGAGCCCATTATCTGTGTTTTGGGTCACGTGGACAGCGGTAAAACAACGCTATTAGATTATATTAGGGGCAGTGTCGTGGCTTCAAGGGAGGCTGGGGGCATTACCCAGCATATTGGAGCGACTGACGTGCCTTTTGAAGTTATTAGGGAGTTGTGCGGGGACCTTATAAACAAGATTAAATTAAAGATTGATGTGAGGGGGCTGCTTTTCGTGGATACTCCAGGTCACGAAGCCTTCACAACGCTTAGAAAGAGGGGGGGAAGCGTTGCCGACATCGCTGTGTTAGTAGTTGATTTGCGAGACGGGCTTATGCCCCAGTCGATCGAGGCCATAGCAATCCTAAAGCAGTATAAGACCCCTTTCATCATCGCAGCCAACAAGGTAGACCGGATATCGGGATGGCAGAAGAGTACTTTACCTCAAAAACAGCCTCAACACGCTCGTGACGAATACTTTAAACATTTTTACAACTTGATTGGCCAGCTTTCTGAACAAGGGTTTGACGCCGACCAATACAATCAGGTAACTGATTTCGCAAAGCAGGTCGCAATAGTGCCGATCTCCGCTGAGACTGGTGATGGCGTGCCAGAGCTTATGATGATGGTTATGGGACTCACTCAGACGTATCTCACAGACCAGTTGTCTGTCGCTTTAACTGCTCCAGCCAAAGGCACTATCTTGGAGGTTAAGGAGGAGACGGGTCTTGGAACAACTATTGATGCAATAATCTATGACGGAGTAATTCGAAAAGGGGATTCCATCGTGGTGGGAGCTCGCGGCGAGCCGGTAATCACCAAGGTGAAGGCGCTGCTCCGCCCTAAAGCTTTGGATGAGATGCGGGATCCTCGCGAAAAATTCAAGAACGTGGACGCAGTATATGCGGCCTACGGCGTAAAAATCGTGGCCCCCGGCCTTTCTCGCGCGCTTTCAGGCGCCCCAGTGTATGTTGGCGGGGAAGAGCTTGTGCAAAAGGTTAAGGAGGAGATGGGTGAAATCGAGTTTACCAAGGATATTTTAGGCGTGGTAGTGAAAGCCGACACTCTAGGATCTCTTGAAGCGATAATTAGCCTTCTCTCAAACAACAATATTCCGGTTAAAAAAGGGGGTATTGGGCAGGTTTCAAAGCAGGATGTGATTGAGGCGAGTGCAGTTTCTCATGAAAACAAGTTTTTAGGTTTGATTCTCGCCTTCAACGCTAAAGTTCCGGAAGACGTCGCACGCTATGCAGATGCGCACGAAGTCGAAGTAATTGCGAACAAAGTCGTATACCAGATTATTGAGGAGTACTTGGAGTGGGCTTCGGAAAAAAAGGATTCGCAGAAGAGACTGCGTGAAAAAACAATCACACATCCAGTAAAATTCCAGATTCTTAAAGACCACGTTTTCAGGACGACAAAGCCGGCTATTGTGGGCGTTGAAGTTTTGTCTGGAACCCTTTTGAATAAAACCAGAATCCTACTTCCAAACGGCAGAGTAAAAGGGAGGATAAAGGGCATTCAATCTGAAGGTGAGTCCATTGAAAAAGCGGTTTCAGGGGATAAAGTGGCGATTTCAATCGATGATTTCACTGTAGGACGGCATGCAGACGAAGGGGATATACTCTACGCATTCATATCACACGACGATTTAACGGAACTTAAAAAGGGGGAATTATCTGAAGAGGACATACAAATCCTAATAGAGATAAAGGAAAAACAGAAAACAAATGACGGAATACAAATACGACCTTGAAGTTGAAAGAATAATCTCTGAAGTGAAAAAAGAAAAGGCAGAAGTTGTAGGACTCCAGTTTCCGGAAGGGTTAAAGCATAAGGCAGTGGAAGTCGCCCGGGAAATCGAGGAAAAAACAGGCGTCACGACCATCACTTTCATAGACCCGACATACGGAGCCTGCGACTTAAAGACGGGGCAGGCTGAAAAGATTGGCGTAGACCTTCTCGTGCACTTCGGCCACAACAAATTCAAACCCCGCCAGTTTCGGCGATTTCCTCGCTCCGTTTAAGGATAGTATCCTTCTGATTGAGTATGAATTCCTGAAAGTCCTTGTCGTAGGAGAACGCTCGAACAAGCAGTCTAAGCACTTCGGATTGATCGGTATTTTTTTTAATGCACTCTATCTTAAAATCCTTTTTCACGTAGGGTTCAAGGTAAAAGTTGGTGTTAGCTTGCATGTTTAAATAAAGAAGTATATAAATATATAAATGTAGATAAATAGATAATAATAATTACCCCACCTAAACAAACCCCAATATTTACCCATTTTTAAGCTAAAAATCAATAATTAATAGTATAATGAAAGAGGAACAACTTCGCAAGCTTAAGGAAGAAGGAGGGGAAGTCACAGACCTTGGAACTTCACACATAGTAACTCAACTTCATGCCTTATGCAAACACCGATTCGATAAATTCAAGAAAGATAAAGAGTGATTCCAGGTCCATAAATCTTCTTCTTTTTATTTATTTTATTGACTCCCATACATACTTCAGACAATGCCAACTGAATTTAAACCGAAAAAATTCGAGGACAAGTGGAGTAGTAGATGGGAGAAGGGAAAAGTCTTCGAATCTAATCCAGACGATAGGGAACGCTTCTACTTGACCGTAGCATACCCTTACCCTTCAGGAGGAATGCACATAGGACATGCTAGAACCTACACAGTACCTGACGTTATAGCCCGCTTTAAACGCATGCAAGGGAAAAACGTGCTCTTTCCAATGGCCTGGCACGTAACAGGCACACCCATAATTGGGGCACTTAACAGATTGAAAGAGGGGGAGGAAAAACAGGTAAGAATATTCAAGGAAGTGTACGGAGTCGGTGAGGAGGAAATCAGAAAGCTTAAGGAACCGATGGATTACGCCCAGTACTTTATTAAAAACCATTACCGAAACTCGATGAAGGCACTCGGCTATACGATCGACTGGAGATGCCAATTCACGACTGCAGACAAACACTACAACGCATTCATTACATGGCAGTACACAAGTCTAAAGGCAAGAGGCCTTATCAAAAAGGGGCTGCATCCCGTAAAATACTGCACTGAAGACGAAAACCCGGTGACGACACACGACCTTCTGGAAGGCGCAGACGCAGACATTCAGGAATTTACATTGATTAAATTCCCATTTGAAGAAGGTTTCATAATCGCGGCAACTCTTAGACCGGAAACAATTTTCGGCCAGACTAACATGTGGGTGAATCCCAACGTCACATACGTAAAAGCAGACTTAGGAGGGGAAACCTGGATTATTTCAAGAGACTGCGCTGAAAAACTAAGGCTTCAGGACATGAAAGTCGAGATTACGGAAGAAGTTAAAGGAGACTCGCTAATCGGGAAAAAATGTATTGCACCAGGAGTCGACCGTGAAATAATAATACTCCCATCAGACTTCCCAGACCCGAAAATCGGGACGGGACTTGTCACATCAGTTCCATCAGATGCGCCATACGACTGGATAGCCTTAAAAGACCTTCAGAAAAACAAGAAATTATGTGAAAAATACAAACTAGATTTTGAAAAAATCAAGTCCATGAAAACGATTCCTATAATAGACATTGAAGGATTCGGACCTGAAGCCGCAAAAGATGTCGTCGAGCGGATGGGAATTGAAAGCCAGCATGACGAGGAAAAACTGGAGGTTGCTACGAAAGAAGTTTACAAGGCTGGCTTTCACACAGGAATTATGAACGACAACTGCGGGAAATACGCAAAGATGGCTGTTGTGCGTGCGAAAGACAAAATGAGGCAGGAACTGCTCGACGAAGGAAAGGCGTCGACGATGCTCGAATTTTCAGAGCCGGTCGTCTGCCGGTGCGGGGGATCAGTCGTGATCGCAAAAACCGAATCATGGTTTGTAGACTATGGGAACGAGGATTGGAAGGAAATGGTTCGCGGAGCCATCGAAAACATGAACGCCATTCCAGAGCGCACCAAGCAGGATTACTTGAATACGGTGGATTGGCTTCACGAGTGGCCTTGCATTAGAAACTACGGTTTGGGGACCAAGCTCCCGTTCGACGAGAACTTCATGATAGAACCCCTCTCAGACTCGACGATCTACATGGCGTATTACACGATAGCACACTTGATTTCCGACTTAAAGCCAGAACAGCTTTCAATGGAGTTTTTCAACTATGTGTTCAGAAACGATGGGAAATCAGGTAAAGTAAGCGGAAAAACCAAGATACCTGAGGATAAGCTCAAGGATATCAAGGCGTCCTTCGACTACTGGTACCCGCAAAACTGGAGGTGCTCAGCCCTCGAGCTCATTCAAAACCACTTGACGTTCATGTTATACCATCACACCGCACTCTTCCCATTCGACAAGTGGCCGCAAGGCATAGTATCCTTTGGCATGGGGCTTTTGGAGGGGGAGAAAATGTCGAGCTCCAAAGGCAATGTTATCCTGGTTAAAGACGCGATTTCCAAGCATGGTGCAGACGTCGTCCGACTTTTTCTTATGGGCAACGCAGAGCCGTGGCAGGACTTCGACTGGCGGGAAGACATGGTCGACAATATTGCGAGAAAGCTAAAACAGTTTTTCGAGCTTGTAGTGAAGTATTCTGAACTGGACGGGGGAGGGAAGGTTCGTCCGATAGACAGGTGGCTCGTGTCTATGATGCAGGAAGTCTGTGAATCCGCCAACCAGTCTCTCGAAGGATTCCAGACTAGGAAGGCTCTGCAGACTGCTTTTTATGGTGTGTTCAATGATCTTGCGTGGTATTCCCGAAGGTGCGAGCCAAACGGAGCAACCTTAAAGGAGGTTGCAGGAATCTGGGTTCGCTTAATGGCACCCTTCACTCCGTACACGTGCGAGGAACTCTGGGAGAAGCTTGGGGGGGATGGATTTGTATCCAATGCAAAGTATCCATTAAAGGATGAGTCGAAAATCGACTTGAAAGTGGAAGTCGCCGAGGAAATGTTGAAAAACACGTTAGAAGACGTTCAAAACATTGTTGAAGCCACAAACAGAAAACCGGGGAAAGTATTTTTGTATCTTGCACCAGAGTGGAAGCGTGCAGTATACGAGGCGATTTTAGAGGGAAAACAGATTAAAGACGTTATGGCCGATCCTGAACTTAGGAAGCACGGGAAGGCCATCCCGAATT
>JBDRAY010000013.1:0-10455 GCA_043823295.1 Methanobacteriota archaeon
AGAAATGTTGTGGACATTAATAGTTTACAAAATAAATTATGATTTTTGAAAAAGTTTTTTTTATCAACTATACACAATGGAACTTCCAAATCCATAAAGAAGCTCGCCCCCGGAAGCCACAGACCCTATGGGAGAGTATACTCTTATTAAGATCTCCTCCCGTAAACAATCATTGGAGAATAATAGTGTAGAATTTTTTTATTCCAGTCCCATTTGTTGTAAGGTTTCGGCTATTTTTCCTCGGACGGTTTGGGGTAGGCGGTCGTCTTTCGCCAAGTCCCGGAAGAGTGGTTGGTTTCTTCTCACCACAGTCTGCTGCATTGCCGTTCTTTTTTCAGGGTTTGCCATCTCGTAGGGTCGCGCGTAAGTTTCGGCTGGGCCCTCCCCCCAAGTGCACATTAATCGTTCAAGACCATTGTTTAAGTCGCCTACGCTCATAAGAGTGGGACACAATGACTTTGTAACTTGCTCGCTATCGAAGAGTGTTACCGCAGTTGCGAATCTTAATGCTTCATAAGGTGATGGAGCTTGGATACTATCAAGGTCCCAGTAGGTGAAGCCGCCGTATTTTTCGGTGAATTCCTCGCGCATGACGGCGTCCTGGTAGTCGACTCCGGATTCTTTTACGCGTGACATCTCTCTAAGCATGTGATCACCTGCAAGATTTACTAGGGAGGTTTAGATTAAAAATAACTGACAAATTGTTGAACAATGTTTAACTTTCATGACAAAATGTCTGCTTGTGGAAAATGCTATTTTAAAGAATTAAAGTAGCATTTTAAACAATCAAAATGATTTCAGGAACCATCGACTTGCACGTGCACGCTGGAAAAGACCGGGTCCCCCGCAAAATGACAATCGAGCAAGCAGCTTATGCAGCCTTGAATGCGGGGATGAAGGCGGTCGTCTTCAAATCCCACATTACGTCCACAGCAGACGCAGTCAACGAAGCCAACAGTAATCTGGGAGTCAATATCGCCTACCCAGCACTCGTCTTGAACAAGCACTGCGGATTCGACCCAGAATACGTAAAACGCGAGGTGGAGAAGGGCGTGCGCATAATACACATGCCCACGATTGATTCCCTCAACCACGACCCTGAAGACGGGTTGACCATAATAGATTCCGGCGGGCTAAAGGATGATGTTATTAGTATTCTCAAGATAATCGCGGAAAAAGAGGTTGTATTAACCACAGGGCATCTTACCGAGTCGGAAGTCGAAGACCTAGTGTATGAAGCCCACAATCGCGGAATCAGAAAAGTCGTCATACTCCACCCAGACATCGAGGTGAGCAACCTCAGTCTGAATTTTCAAAAGAGGCTCCGAGGTAGGGGAGTGTACATTGAAAGGACGTTCTACTCCTGCATTCACCCGCATTTTCCCAACGGGGAAAGCGACAAGCTTGTTTCCGAGGAGGGGCAATCCTACTCGAAAAAGAGTTTCGCCAGGATCGCCCACAACATCAGGGAGACTGGAGTGGAAAACAACATTTTGACGACTGATTTGGGCCAGCCTGAAAACCTTGACCCGACAAGCGGATTTGATTTTTTCATCAGAAAACTTAAGGGTGAAGGATTCACCCAATCAGAGATTGACGTCATGACCAAGATTAATCCGGCAAAGCTTCTGGGATTATACGACTACTTTGTGAAAGAATACGTTAAACATGAAGTGAAAGTTGAGGCGGAAGGATTAACCACGACTTACCGTGAGCCAGTCGTAGGATTCGCTTCCGCCGAAAATCCTCTTTTTCCCGAGCTTAAAAGGATTGTGAGAGAAACTCACCGGCTGCCAACCGACTTTCTAGATAATGCAAAAACTGTGGTTTCCCTTTTCATCCCCTTTTCCAAGGAAGTGGTTGAAAGCAATCATAGTGGAAAGCATACTTCCAGACAGTGGGCGGTCGGCTATGTTGAGACCAATAAAATTTTAGACGATGTTTGCATGAAAGTGGCTGAAGAATTCAACGACTTGGGTTTCAAAGGCGTTGGGATTAAAACGACACACCACCTTTCTCACGACAGGAAGAGTCACTATGAATTAAGCGAGCTTTACAGCGACTGGTCGCAAAGGCATGTCGCATACATTTGCGGTGTCGGGACTTTCGGGTTGAACAACTTACTGATCACTGAGAAAGGTTGCGCGGGAAGGATTGGAAGTGTTATCCTTGATGTTGAAATAAATCCAAGCCGGAAAATTGAAGTAGAATACTGTCTTTCAAAGAGGGGTGTTGAATGCGTAGAGTGCGTGGAAAACTGCCCGTCAGGCGCCTTAACTATAGAGGGCTTCGACCGGGAGAAATGCATGAGATATCTTGTAGAGCAGAGGGAATACCAGGAGAAGAGATACGGTTTCATGGAAGGCTGTAAAGCATGCGGCAAATGCGCGACAAAAATCCCTTGCGATCTAAGGATTCCTTAAGACAACCTAAGAATATCCTCTAAAAGTGAAACGAACAACGCCGCAGCCACCAAATCGGCAGTAGTGCCAGGATTCAAGTTATTAGTGTTCGCACGCAAAACCTTGTCAAAAACCTTAAGCTCTGCCTTACCCTCGTCAGTCAAAACCCCGCCCAAATCCAAAACCTCCCTAGCCTGAGTTGAAACACGCTCCGACTCGCTTACGCCCACTTTTTTGGAAATGAGGGTGTCAGGATACTTCGACAACACAACCAAAAAGGCCTGCACTATTGCATCATGCACGGAATTAATTTTGGAAGTAATGTTTGAGAGTAGGGGGTAAGCTTCACCCAAGACAATCCTCAAATCATTAGTTAACTCCTCCGCCAAACGGTCATTAACAGCAGAGATGTGCAATATATCAAGGAGTGTGAACCTGCTTTCCACGATCTTCTTCTTAGACTCGACTCTTTTCACATCCAGCTCTGACTTCGGAAGCCCCCCCGCAGTTGAGATGTTCACAGCATCATAAAAGTAGACTGCATCCTCAATGGTTGAGGCGGCGAGAATCCTGTGCACGGAATCACTCAGATGAATTACATCCTTTTTCTCCGCCAGACACAAACCAGCAGCAACTGAAATCGGAATAAAAAGAAGTGCAATTCCAAGATGAGTGTTCCCACCATCATGGGATTTGCGAACATCCGAAACAGCTTGCAGTATCATCTTCCCCAGATGGATCTGATCTGAAGAAATTTTTTCCGAACCTGCCTTAAAGCCCGTGTAAGCCGCCTTTGCAACTGTTGGCTTCAACGCACGAGCCCCAGCCTCAAAATCCGAGAAAGTAGTATCCCGAAAAGAATGTGTTGGAGTGACATTCCCGGGTTTTTCCGCCGAAGCCTCAAGAATGCAAGCTTGCTCGGCTGCTTCAGCGATTGACTTGATTTTCTCTTTTAGTATTGAGTCATTCATAATCTCAGGGGAATTTTGTATTTACCGAGCTTGCCTCCATAGTTTCCAGCAGACACTCTCACAAGACCGGGAGTCTTTGAAACTGCTTTTAAGCTGGCTGCGGTAGCTTCACTGACTTTTTCAAGTGAAACTCCATCGATTATTATTTCATAGACGGATTCAATTTCTTCAGAAAGTTTGGATTCAACTACGTCTTTTAAGGTGGGGCAGAATTCATGATTCGTAGATGCTATGAGAAAGTCATAGTTCATGCTTCGAACTTTAGAGCCGGAAGAACAAACACCCCCTGGAAAGGGCGTTATAACTCCTCCGATTTTTTTTACGGCCACAACCGCCGCCTCCACTGCGGAAAGAGCGGATTCTCCGGAGTCTCCCATAAGCCACAGGTTCCCCCCCATCACGCCTTCACCGTAACTTAGGTTTTTTTCTATTTGGAATGTTCCGGACATGATGGGGATTTCAGTCATGGTGCGGTCGAAATCGTCTTTCTCTGATTGGAATCCGTCCCCGAAAAAGCCGAGCTTGTAGCCCACTGGCAGGCTTTCCCCCGTGTCAAGCGCATTGAAGACTCGTGTTGTGGGGCAGGTGAGAATCGACTGGCTTATCCTGTGTATTAACGCCCATTCAAGCAGTTTCACGGCATCCTTCCTAAACTTTGGAACGTGAAACTGGAGGATTGCTCCCACACGCCCGTCAGACGTCTTCGATGCTTCAACGTAGGAATCAAGTCCCGCCTCACAATCGCATGAAATCGTGCTCGTCGCATAACCTGTTGCTGAATTTACGGCTTGATTCAGCCAAACATCATTTTTAGCAGTAACCAATATCCGCGAGAAAACGCTTCCAAAAGCTTCCGCATACGTGTCGTCAACAATCATCGTTGATTAACTTTATCAATCTCAAGATTAATTAAGACTGGACTCCCTTTAGCAATCTCTTTTATAAGGTTCACATCCAGGTCAACCGCCGCCTTATCAGAATTGATCGCAAGCGTTCTAGGGCAGATGAAACCGCTTTTCCTAATGACCATGTCGGCTGGGTGAGTAAGGATTAATTCCTTACGGCCACTTGCAGAAATAATTTCAGATATTCCCCCGCATTCAATAATAACCTTGAGTCTGGCATCCCCGTCCCTTAAATTATCCTTGAAACGTTCGCTTAAATCCACGCAACCCTTGGAAGCTTTTATTGCGATAATGCAGTCTCCGCTAGGTGTGAGATAATCTTCTTTTGTGAACATTAGGGTGGTCTTATGATTTGCAGTTACGTTTGAGTGTCCTATAGCAGTAATACTTTCAATCATGAGTGTTTTAAAGATTATTCTTCAGGAGCGTCAAGACTTTTATTGTCTTTTATGGCCTGGATGACGGACTTGGGGTTATAGTGGTATCTCTGGAAAATCGAAATGACTTCGTTGTTTTCAGTTATGTTGTTGTCGACCATGTACTTTAAAATCCTCTCCCTGATATAAAGTTCAGTATTCAACCTCTTTTTAGTGATACCAACACCCCGAGCGATCTTTTCTTTGAGAATGATCGGATACATAGTACGGCTGATCTGGTCGGTCTCGACATCCCAGCTGAAGATATCCCCCAACTGCACTACATCCTCTTCCACACCTGATACTTCCGAGACTTGGGTGACACGCCTCACAAGCCCCTTACTCCTGTCAAAAATCCTGTTTAAAACAACAATCAGATCAACCAGAGGTATCATCCGGACTGGGACGTTCATGGGCTGCTCCATCAAACGAATTGTAGTCTCCCTTGCATTGTTTGCGTGAATCGTACCCATGGACCCGTCTAACCCAATGTCCATGGCCACAAGAAGGGTTTCAGCCTCACTACCTCTTACTTCACCGACAATAACCCTGTCGGGGCGCATTCTAAGGGAGTTTTTCACGAGCATGTGCATGTCAAGCTGTGAATCCTGGCCAATAGAGTAGGGAGTGGCTTCAAGTGAAACCCAGTTTTTAATGTAGCCGAAGTTCAATTCCAACGTGTCTTCGATGGTAACCACCCTCTCGGTTTTCGGGATGAACATTGCCAAAGCATTTAATAGAGTCGTCTTTCCCGAACCGGCCCCTCCCGAGATTAATATATCACACGGCTTTAAGCCGAATCCTTCAACGCAAACCCAGAAGAAGGCTCCAAGACCCTCGGTTAAGGTGCCTATTTTAATCAACTCGATTATGTTGAAAGGCGTCTTCTTGAATTTCCTGATTGTTATCGCAGGCCCGTGAGGCGATGCCGGCGGTATCACGACATTCACCCTGCTTCCGTCGGGAAGATGCGCGTCAAACAATGGACGCTCCGAAGAAATCTCCCTCCCAGCGTAATTGCTCATCCAGTGAATAAACTTGTCGAGCTGCTTGTAGTCTGTGAACTTGAGGTTCGTAGTGCACATCCCATGCTTTCGATGGATTATGAAAATCGGTACGTTCACATTGTTTATCATAATCTCTTCGAGCTGGTCGTCTCGGATTAAGTCCCCGATTAAGCCGTAGCCTAAAAAGACGTCATCCAAAATCTTTAATACCAGATACTCCGTGTTTTCCTCGGAAACGTTTTTCTTCGCCAAGTTCTTGCGAAGGTAATCTGTGATAAACTCTTCCTTCTCACTTGAAGACTTGAATTCACTCACCTTCTCCATAACCTTCTTAAAGTCATCCACGACACTTAAGGGATCATCAACTATTTTCTGGTCGGAAGGGGAAAGCTCGGGCGGGAGAATAATATACTTTGGGATTTCACTTTCATTTTCGCGGACAATTTTCACTCGACCGTAGGAATCAATAATTTCAGGATCCATGTGTATTGTCTTATTTCACGCAAGACCTTAAAAAGTTGATTTTCTCAGACACAATTTCATCGCTTAAACAAGCAAGAGGAGTATAATGTGGTAGTTCAAGTTTTCGGACATTCTCAGGATCCAAGCCTGAAACGATTCCAAGACACTTTTTAGATTGTGCTAGTTCAACCAGTTTTTCAGGACTCAATACATCCGACACCAAGTAATCTGAGATTTCGGGTGTAAAGTATAAGAGATTTTCATGCAAGTCGACGGAATTAGAGTCGTAAACAAGGAGGATTTCACAACCCCTTCGCATAAGCATCCAAGCAGCCAGTAAATCCCGCTCGGAATTAACTTGCGCTAAAAGTCTCCCTTGAGTTCCATAAGGTAGGCCTCCAACACCTGCAAGTTTATCAGTGAATACGAAGGCTTTGTCGCCGTAAACTTCAATGTAGACAGTAGTGTCTGGAAAGGTTAAGTCGACTCTGGCACCACTTGCTTTGCGGATTGCATCACCTACCACAACCTCCACATCCTTGGTCGAAAAAGATTGTTTTCCCGATTTTTTCGCCCGAACCGCAAAAGAAGAATCCCTGACAACCTTATTTTCCGAATACTTCAAAGCCACATCCACTATAACATCCAAGTCGACTTCAGTCTCCAATGCAGGACTTGTCGAAGTCACACCGAAAACCCTGGAAACCCTCAAAGCCACATCCTGAGGGGAGCAAGTCTTCAAATAACATCTATGCCGCCTTAAAACAACAGTATAATCAAACCCTTCCCTATCCAAAATACCCTTAATGTTTCCCACAAGCCGCTCAGTGAATCTCTTCCGCACGAACTCACTTTTCAAAAAAATCTCCCCGTAACGGACGATAACCGAATCATTCATCTCAATGACAATAAAATAGCTTTAAATAAATTAAAACCATAATAATATTTTCGCTGAAAACCCGTCTTAGCGTAGCTTGGTTAACGCGGCTGGCTGTAGTTTGACATTAACGGGGAAGAATCTCCAACAGCTGCAAACAGCTACCGGCAGACCCCCGGTTCAAATCCGGGAGACGGGACTCAAGTAAAGATTGTTTTTTAGGGGAGAAAAATCCCCTAAGAAACAGCACATATAAAGCTATTTCTTGGGGATTTAACAACAAAAAAAGGCGGTTAAATCCAGGATTTAGTAACTATCTAGTTTTTAATTGATTCCTACTCGTATATTATAATATTATCAAATTTTGTTAGTAGAATCAAGTAATACGGTGGTTTATTCACTTCAATTGAGATTACTTAATGGATAATATGGTGTGGAGAACCAATATTTCATTTATTAAGAGGTAAATATATGACTGGTGATACTATGGATGTAATAGAAATAAATGAAAATAATCTCGATTCGATTCTTGATATGTTAGGTAAGGATACTGATGATGAAGGATATATTATCGAAAGAAGTTCTCGCAAACCCTTAATATGTCCATATTCAAATGAACGGATTAATTCGAACAATTTTTCGATATTACCCGGTTCCTTTAAGTTTATAAATAATTATTCTTACTGTTTTACTGAACACATTGCAAAGCACAATCTTGGGTGATTAGATTGACTCCCAAGGAGGATGAACAAAAATTCCGTAGCATTGCAATACAAATAATTAAAAATATCATTGAGAAGTATAAGTCGAATGCTACAAATCTGTCACAAAACCCTGTTTCTGTAGTGACTCAAATAATTAATTTCTGGAGGTTCATTCCAGATGATTTAAAAAAACCTGCATTTAAAGTTGTGACATCTCTGTGGGGTGAGGGAAAAGTATTACTTTCAACAGAAACAAGAAAAGCGGAAAAATTATCAAACATTCATATTCAAAATGAAAAGTTGTCAAATCTAAGAGATATTCTTGAATATAAGGATAAATCAATAATTTCACAATCTGTTTATATTGCAGACCTACATAACCGTGGATTCCATCTTGAGTCAGAAAAATTAAAAGATGAACTTGATGATCATTACCCACATCGTGGGAGATATATATGCAATATGATTACTACCGGCGATATTGGATTAATACTCGATGAACTCCAAACAATTGAGGAAAAGAAAGATAAAATAAAACGTTTTAATTGGTGGTTAAAACATTATCCAGAAATATCTATCCTAGTTTCACCTGAAGAACTTTCCGATGGGAAAAAGTTAATAGAGAGGATAATAACTCAAGCAAAAAAGGTTACCCAACCATTTATGCTTTTCCATCTTACTGGTTCCACTGAAAATTGTTCTGCCTTAAAGATTATTGTAAAAAAAATGAAAAGTGATAAACTCTTGAATTATGATAAAATGTCCCATATTAAACAAGAAATTGGATATATTAAGGCAATATCTATCAGAGTGGATTTTCCGGATGTGTGATTAAAATATAATTTTCATTCGATAATGACTGCTATTTCCCATTTCTATTCTGGTTTAAACCCGTTCTTTTTTCAGTATCCTTATTTTCGGAATTAATAAAATATGGAAAATCAATAGACTGCACCCCATTTCACGTTTTTAAGTTTGGGAGACGGGATTTTCTCTTTTTTTTTTTAGTTGGATATTATGTAGTCTATTTGGTGTTCCATGTTTTTCCGGGCGAAGATGTGTTGGGTGAAGTTGTTGTTTTGATAGTGTACTGTCACGGAATACTTGTCTCCGCCGAACACTTTCACGGAGTAGCCTCCGTCGCGGGCTGTCATCGTCGAAAATCTGCGGTCTAAAGTCAAGGATTCAATTTCTACTAAAAGACGGCTCAACGGTTCGGCAGGAGTCTTCCGCTTCACAAACCCGAAAACCCGCGATGTTGGATCCTCTTCGACTTCGAATCTTTCAGCACACATCTCCCTCGACATTTCATGAGATATCAGCTCGCACAAGCTCGCATCATCAAGGCGGATAGCCTCGTTAAAGTAGCATAAACTCTGGTTCAGTGAATTCGAGATACTCGCACACTCGTCCTTAAGAGTCGTCGAAGTCGCCTCCAGAACCGTGGAAGTTGAAGATCCCATACTAGTTGAGGAAATCCCGATCGAAGTAGTAGCCTGTGAAACCGTGGTAGAAGATGGAACAGACTTTACGGTGGAAGTAGACTCAACTAAAGCGGAATCAACTCCCCTGTCAACACACCCTGAAAAAAGAACAATGAATACAAAAAATAAGGCAATCCTTTCCACCCTACCTTTCCACCCCAATATCCCTGAAATCATCCAAAGACTGGGCGAGCTCAAGCGTCTTCCACAAAAACTCGTATTTATCGGGCTTCCCGTCCCCCTCCTTCCTACAGGAGTATTCAACAGACCTTAACCGGTCAACATCTAATAAAACACTATTATACAAGACACCATCCAAAAAAGCCAAAGCCTGAAGCCTTACCACATCCATCTCCAAAGGAGTAAGACCCGGCATCGCATCCTCCCGAAACAAATCCCTGGAAAGCTCGGAAGGAGCTTCAGACGAAGGCCAGATAATGCCCGCATCAACAAGCTTTTCCAAACCAGCGTCCACTAAAAGACGCTCCCCACCACCACCCGAAGCCTTAATAGCATCCTGCTCCTTCGACAACAAAACAGGCATATTATTCCTATCACCAGAAGACTCCTTTAAAACACCAGCCTCGGAGCCGACACCAACACGCTCAGACTCCACATCACTTAAAAGAGCCCCCAAATCAACCCGGGAAACAGTCGCAACATCAACCATGAAAATACATTATTTTTTAATCATAAAAAGCCTATTAATCAGAAGGCTTATCAAATCTGCCTCGGTAGCTCAGTATGCAACCCTTTTCTTTTTCCCGAAAAAGAAAAGCGTTGACGGAAAAGAAAAATCCAAAAAAAATATGTGACCCAGAACATAAAATTCTGGCGAATAAACAATACACGCTCAGTGTGGCTAAGCGAGTGAAACAAGCGCACGTCGCACCCGCATGTGGCCGAACCAAAGGTTCGGACACGTGTCGGACTCAAAGTCCGCCACATGTCAACTGGGCGTTACAGTTGCCTCGGTAGCTCAGTTGGTGGAGCGCCTGGCTGTTATGCAGAATTCGTAAAACGACCTAGCACCGTCCGACGCCGGCATCACACCCCCAAGAGGGGAGTCGAAGCCACACGGCCGAAGACACGCACAGAGGTCCCCAATGAATCTCTCGCACAGGAACCAGGTGGCCACAGGTTCAAGTCCTGTCCGGGGCGTCTGGGAAAAAGGGCCGCAGTAATGTGGTTTTCTAGCTTTTCTTATTTATGGATTTATTACAGGGG
>JBDRAY010000014.1:0-8225 GCA_043823295.1 Methanobacteriota archaeon
TAATCTATTGGGCGCAGCCGGGGGTGTTCCAAAACTCATTCCTCCTACCGGAAATTCCCTTACTGGTGACAGGCAAATCCTCTCAGAGATTGACGGACTCATCACAACCCACTTGCCTGGAGGTTCACTCTGCCAATTGCCCAATAATAACGTGTCTTTTTCCAACCTTCGGTTAACTGATCTACCCGGAAAACCACAAATCTGGTCTGGGGATAGAATTGCCATACGGTTATCAGATGGGGATGGTTCATTCGACTCGACAGTGAAGGGCCTTCTACTTGCAGAAGAAGTTGATTCCATAATTTCAGAACTTGAACTTCCTCGCACCGCCCCTCAAATTGTCGATATTGCAGGAACTGAAATATCTTTTACAAATGCCGTGCAAGCTGGCGAGTGGCTGGTCCAGTGGAACCAGCCCGAGCGAGTCTGTGGAGGAGATAGGGTTTCCTACTCTTCGTATTATTCATTTGTTCTCCTTAATTTGGATGAATTCATGTTGTTTCTGATTGCGGTTGCGTTAATTCTGCTGGCGATTATTTTATTTCGGGAAAGGAGGTTCCGAAAAAATAATGAAGTATAGGATTCTAATCGTCTTATCATTTCTTATCTCTACTGTCGCGTCCACTACAGTGGATGTTTCCGTAGACAAAGATTTTTTCCCCGTCGATGCCGACGTGAAAGTTACGTTAATTATTGACCCCTCAAAGCCTGTGGGAGGTCAACTCATGATCTACAAAATTGAGGGAAACAAATTCGCCATGGCACGATTGCTCTACAACAAACCCACTCCAGAGCAGTGTCTAACTTGCTCGCGCGACACCCCCCTCTCGGATTTTTTAAATCGGACATTCATCTTCGATCCCCCGGGTGAGGGAAATTACGTGGTTGAGGCAAACTTCGCAGGCATTCAAAAGTCGGTAAACTTTACTGTGGGGTCAACTTCGACCACTACCTCCATTTGGAAACACACAACTTCAAGCACTATCTTGGATATTCCCTCTTCCACTTCCAGCTTAACGACAACTTCCTCAACCACTACTAGTGTTGAAAAAACCCTGACTACAACAATCCAACAAACCATTAAGCTGGAAGAGGATGGTTTCACATGGTCACTAGTTTATCCTATCGTCTTTATGAGTATTGTCATCTTATTCACACTAATCTTTCTGAGAAAATATTTAGGCACACCTAAACCTTTTTAAGCTACAATCCGCATTATTTAATTTATGCCCAAACAAAACCGGGAAGAATACTTGGAGACAATTTACGGACTCACCGAAGAGGCTGATTCCGCAAAGACAAGCGAGATAGCAAAACAACTCAATGTTAAGCCTGCAAGCGTTACTGAAATGCTTAAAAAGCTTGCAAGTGAAGGATACATTAAATACCAACCATACCACGGAAGCAGTCTCACGAAAAAAGGGCTCGCATACGGCAAGAAAATCAAGCGAAAGCACCGTCTCCTAGAAAGATTCCTATACGACGTTTTGGGGATTCGAAAATCCAAGGTGCACGAGCAAGCCTGCCAGATGGAGCATTCACTATCAGATGAGGCTGCTGACGCTCTTGATCGGGTTTTGGATTATCCGTTGGTCTGTCCTGACGATGGAATGCTTATCCCTCAAAAGCACGTTCAAATCAGAAAGGGTGAGAGGAGGCTTGTAAACATTGATTCCGGCGACTCTGTGAGCGTAATCAGATACGTTGGTGGAAGGGGTGTGGAATCGAACTTGAGAACTCTTGGTATTGGTGCGGGCAAGGTGATTAAGGTCGTGACTAAAGAGCCTTACGGTGGGCCGTTAGTCGTGAGGGTGGGAAACACTACAGTAACCTTGGGTCGGGGCATGGCTTCAAAGATTATCGTAAAATGAAAATACTTTTAGTCGGCAATCCTAACGTGGGTAAGAGCGCGTTGTTTTCCCGCCTCACAGGCGTTGAGGTCATGTGCTCAAATTATCCTGGCACTACAGTATCCTACTGCAGCGGAAGCCTGAAATTTGCTGGTGAAAAGGCAGAGCTTATCGACACTCCAGGAACTTATTCACTGGATGCGAGAAATCCTGCCGAGAAAGTAACGGAAGACATGATTGGAGACGCTGACTTAATCATTAATGTTTTAGACGCGACAAACCTTGAGAGAAACCTTTACCTTACCCTCCAGCTTCTTGAGCTTGACAAGCCAATGGTTGTGGCACTTAACATGTGGGATGATTCAAAGCATCTTGGAGTGTCAATCGATGAGTTGGAGCTTGAAAAGCTTCTTGGCGTTCCTGTCGTTCCAACAGTTGCGATAACCGGGGAAGGTGTGAAAGAGCTTGTTGGAAGTTTGCCCAAGGCGTCCGCACCCAAGATTAAAAAGCACCCTGAGGATGAGAGGTGGGCTGACATCGGATTGATCGTTAAAAATGTCCAGGTTGTCGAGCACAGGCACCACACAAAGCTTGAATCGCTTGCCGACGCCACCATCAAACCTTGGACGGGATTACCCATAGCCCTTATCGTATTGGCTGTGATGTTTGCCTTCATCGTAAGCTCGGGCAACTGGGTTATTGAAAACGTACTTGATCCACTATTCTATGGATTCTACGGGCCTCTAATCAGAGGTCTGGTGGAATCAATTTTTCCCTCAGGTTTCGTCCACGAGATCCTTCTGGGAGAAGGCGAAAACTTTATCGAATCCCTCGGCGTTCTAACGACCGGAGTCTACGTCCCCTTTAACATGGTCTTACCATTCGTAATCCTCTTCTACTTTAGTCTGAGTTTTCTTGAGGATGTGGGCTACCTCCCCCGGCTTGCAACACTTCTCGACAGCGTAATGCACAAGATCGGATTGCACGGGTCTGCCATAGTCCCCACAGTACTGGGTCTCGGCTGCAACGTCCCTGGGGCACTTTCCACACGGATGATGGAGACGAAAAAACAAAGGTTCATCGCCGCAACGCTTCTCGCAATCTGTGTTCCCTGTCTTGCTCAAAACGCCGTCATCGTGGGTTTACTACTACGCTATGGCGTACGGTATGTTGCAATCGTTTATGCAACACTCATAATCTTGTACGTCCTGGTCGGCTTGACATTAAACCGGCTGGTTCCCGGAGAGAGTCCTGAAATACTCCTTGAAATCCCCCCGTACCGTAAACCAAATCTTAACACGCTTTTGAAGAAAACTTGGATGAGGGTGAAACACTTCCTCAAAGAAGCAGTTCCCTACGTCCTTCTCGGAGTCTTCATCGTTAACATACTCTACATAACAGGCGTCGTCGATGCCATAAGCCGGGTTTTCGGACCTTTCATGTCATACTGGTTCGGCCTACCCAGCGAGGCGATCCTCGCACTGATTATAGGATTTCTTAGAAAAGACGTTGCAATCGGAATGCTCGCACCCTTAGGGCTTTCCCCCATGCAGCTTGTCGTAGCCTGCACAATCCTAGCAATATACTTTCCATGCATCGCCACGTTCACAGTATTATGGAGGGAGCTTGGACCGCGCGACATGGCAAAGGCGATGGGCCTTATGGTAGTAGTCACTCTTATTGTCGGGGGGTTAATGAATCTAATACTACTCTAAGACAATAAAAGTGAAATTTACTATCGTCTACGACAATGAAACCTTAAGAGGTGATTTAAAACCGGCTCACGGGTTCAGCGCGTGGATTTACGCCGACGGAGAAAACATTCTTTTCGACACGGGGTGGGATGGGAGCGTCCTCCTGCAAAACATGAGCAAACTCGGTTTAAATCCTTCCGACCTCGACTCAGTCGTCTTGTCCCACCAGCACTGGGACCACTTCGGAGGACTCACACACCTTTTCGAGAAATCGAAAAGCCTCATTGTTTACTCTCCCAAATCATTTTCGGAATATCTTAAAAGGGAGATTTCAGAGCGCGCTGAATTAGTTGAAGTTGATGGTCTAATTGAAATCACTGATTCAATAACTTCTCTCGGAGAAATCGAAGGTGAATTTCGAGGACAAAAGCTTTATGAACAAGCCCTAGCATGCAAGACGAAGTCAGGCAATATAGTAATGGTCGGCTGCTCTCATCCTGGAGTGGACTATATTCTCGCTAAAGCGGATTCACTTGGGAAAGTCTCAGGGATAATCGGCGGATTCCACGGCTTCAACCAGCTAGAAGCGCTTGAAGACTTAAACCTCATCATCCCATCCCACTGCACGAAAGCCAAAAAAGAAATCCAATCACGGTTTCCAGACAAATCGGAAAAATCTGGTGTAGGCTTAATCCTAACCCTTTAATCTAGATTACTCTCACCGCCTCCAACAGGATGGTTATGACTCCCACAAGGATTCCTGCTCCAAGCATCTTTAATCCGTTAGATATCCTATCTTCTTCGGATATTGAGCCTGCTGTGAATCCGAGCCCGAACAATATTATTATTTCGATTGCGATAGCTCCTGTGAAAGCTTGTAATTCCCCAATTAACCCGAGTTGACTGATCATGTAGGGTGATATGATTATCAATGCGGCAAGCAGTGGTGAGGCACCGTCTACTAAGGCTACTAAAACTACTATCCTGTTTAGTCGCCTCTCCACGCGCGTGCCTTCAAGATCCCTTAAAACGTGTTTTTCGAGGGATTTCATCTCCCGAACTCTTTCAGCCTTTTCAGCGGCGTAGGCACCCCAAACTCCTGAAACGCCCATGGCGATGGCCGCCCCAACACACGATATTATGTATATTTTGGCTTCCGAGGCGCCCGCAAGATGTAGTGCGAGTATTATCCCCAATATAGTTAGCGATCCGTCGAAAGTGTTCATCAGAAAGTATCTTCTGGCTATGCTTTCCTTCGAGATTGACTTTAAGGTTTCAAGAACGTTCATTGTATTAGACTTTATTAATCAATCTTCTTTCCAAAAACAACCCTGTCAATGCTGTGGACGACTGCTCCCGCGTCCTCGATAAGCGATCTTATCCTGTCAAAATCAATACCTTCCCCATCAAGGGTTATCTTAACCGACTCTGTCTTTTCGTCTACAGCATAGACTGAGATAGAGCTTCCGGACACTCCCTTGCTGTGTAGGATCTTCCCGAATTCTACGATGCTAGGTTTGTGGGGTTTCAAAACATCCAAAACCAGAAATACTACTGGTGCGCCGTCTTTGTCCATTTCGGTTATACTATTACTGTATCTCCATTATATACTATACTTTTCTATCACAGGTATTGATGAAAGTGACTTCACCAATGCCTTTTTTGTGTTTATCACCAGATCTTTCCTTAGGATATCCTGCAGGAATCAACGCCACCAAAGTGTATTCACCAGGAACATTCAAAAGCTCTCTCACAGTTTCCGCGTACGGCTTCTTGTCTCCCGCAACCCAGCAGCTTCCAAGACCCAGGACCTCACACGCAGTGATTACGTTCATCGTCGCAGCACACCCGTCTTCAAGAAAATATTTTTCCCCGCAAAGCGTGAAAACAACAAAACAGGCTGCAGCATCAGCGATGAATGCTCCCGTATTGCAAATCCCACCTAACTCCCTTAGGATACCCCTGTCCGTCACGGCCCCGATGAGCCACGGCTGCACGTTCCTTGCAGTTGGCGCAAGGCGCGCGCAATCCAGTATGTCGTTGATAACCTCTTCCTCTATTGTATCACTAGTATACTCTCTTATGCTCCTCCTCGTCTTGATAACTTGAGTCTCTTCCATGTGAAAACATGTTATTCATACCTTAATAATCTTCAAGAAATGTGACGGTTTCACAATTCGAACCCCTTCAATCTCTCCCACTTCTAGAAGGTGGTGGTCGCTCGACACGACATAATCCGCCCCTCCTTCAACAGCAGCCTCAAGAAAACGGTTGTCTGAATGATCCACGCTCGCAGTAATCCTCTTTTCCGGCCGTATGATCCTGGACCGGTCGTAAAACTTCAAGACCTTATCCAAGAATTCTTTCGGAGCCTTAACTTTTCCCAAGATGAACAAGTTCTCATCCTTAATCTGGGGGGAGTAGACTGCATCAACCTTCCCGTCTGCGACAAGCTCTAGGATTCTCATGGAAATGCTCCTCGGATTCCACCTCCCCGCAATCAAAAGGTTCGTGTCCAAGACGATCGTAGGTTTCACGGTAACGTATTTTAGGGGAAATATACTATAATAGTAAAATGGTTGAAAAACAGGTGCCTCCCAGCGCGACACCGGAACGTACCAGCGCGCTCGAAAATTTAAAAGGAAGATACCTGCAGTTCAGAGGGAATCCGACCACGCTCCTCCACGTCCACTTCACGACTCAACAAGATACGGAGATGCGGGAGTTTCTGGTGGTCGATAAGAATCCCGAAGACGCCGCTCACCCCTACAGAATCCATTTTGGGTTGGTACCGCGAAAGGACATCGTATTATCTCAGGCGAGGCAAAGTATGGTCCTCTTTCCGAAAGACACTTGCAACATCGCAACCGTAATTTTCGGCGCAGATTTTAAGCCGCGGGACGTGGCAATAAGCCAGGAATACGGCGATTTCAGCGTCCAGCAAGCCTCCCACTGCCCCCTGGCTGCAGCGAGAAAACAGTTTGGAAAGGCAGTGCAAACAGTCCTCGAAGCAAAGCAAGATTCAGCAGACCCTAATGCATTAAAAGTCCTGCAAGAATTTCTAGGCTAAGCAAGATTTTCAAAGAGAGTCGACTATCAAGACATTCGTCATCTTGTCGCCTTGCGCAATCTTCTGGGCGACTTCCATTCCCTCAAGCGTCTGTCCGAATACCGCGTAGTTTCCGTCTAAAAACCCGGCGTCCCCGATTACGATGTAGAACTGGCTTGTCGCCGAATTAGGGTCGCTCGTCCGAGCCATCCCGAACGCCCCCAGCTCGTGCTTCAAGTCAGGGTGAATCTCAAGAGGAATCGTCTTTTCCGAGCCTCCCGTACCCGTCGCAGTCGGGTCTCCAGTCTGTATCACGAAGTTCGGCACCACCCTGTGGAAAACCAGTCCGTCGTAGAACCCGCGCTCTGCGAGTTCGATAAAGTTTTTCGTTGAAATCGGCGCTTTCTCAGTGTAAAGCTTCGCCTTTATTGTGCCTTTGTCCGTCTCGATTACCGCGTATTTTTCGCCCATGGTTTCTTCACCAACAATTTCAGTTTCTTCGGAAATGACCGTTGTCGTCGTCGTCCTTTTAATCAGTGTTGTTAACCTATCGTCTAAAGTTTCCCCTCCTGTCTGGCTTCCGCCGTCCAGGCACCCGCAAACAAGGACTAAGGCCGTGAGCATTAAAACGATCTTTTTCATGGTAGATGATATGGTTGTTTGTACTTAAAAGTTTTACTCCCCTAAGAATATTCATGCACAAAGAAAATCGTATCGTTCCTTCCAAATTTCGGGAGAGGTTCAGTCTCATAGACCACGATCGGTGGGAGATTATCGAGAAACTTATGACTCATAGACGCTCCAGGATATCTGTTTCCGTGGATGAGGTTAAGGCGGCTGAAGCAATTGTCCAAAACCTTCTTTTCGCAGCCACACCTGAAAAACCCATTGCCCAGTCGACTCTTTTCCAACTCTTCCCCCAGCGAGACCAGCAGGGGCAGGTGGTTCAGGAAGTCTTTTCCCGGGGAGTGAACCGTTGGGGGGGTGAGGGGAAGTTGGGCGTCACTGAGATTCCTGGCAGCCAAACATACATTATTCGGGACGGGGCTGGTGAATCAAATTTTACTTTCCTAGATGAAAAAGCATACTACCCTCTAGAAAAATGATTAATTTTAATTTTAAATGATCAAGCAAAAGCCTTCCGGAGTGCCCGACGAATTCAAGAGCAAATTCAAGCTCGCCCCCAAGGAACGTCAAGCATTAATCAAGCGTATTGCTCGAAATCCCAGACTCTTTCAGGGTGCTCCGTTATTGGATGCTGAACTAGACCTCGTGGAAGAGGAGGTGTTGATGGTGGTCTACGCAGCTGACAGGGATAATCCAATAGACTACTCTGTGTTTCAAGCCCATGACGAGCGGACTGAGTGTCTCATGCTTATCATGGTCGCCGTCGCACGGTCGCGTTGGGAGGAGGAGGGTCTTATCGAAAATGTGGAAATCCCCGGGAGACACACTTTCGTCCAAACCGGGGCGGGAAGGAGGCGTGCATTACAACTTACAAACCAGAAAGGGTTTTACCCTAAAAACAAATAATTATGGAAATGCAAAAACACAATCAATCCGGTGACGAGAATGAGGAATTGCGCAGGCCCTTTCGGGTTCCGGAGGCCATGATCAATGAGGTGCTTGAAG
>JBDRAY010000015.1:0-2516 GCA_043823295.1 Methanobacteriota archaeon
ATTATCGCTTCTTAAAACCAACCTTCCCCAAACTCTTGGCGGGTGACATAGCTATGTCATATCTAATCATCTACGACATCAAGCAACTCGACAACGCCACCAGGTTGCGGGTGAGCAGGGCACCCAACATATTTTCCACCCAGTCCGACTTTGGTATTCTTATTTCATCGGAGTAAGGTTTTTGACCTATCCAAAAACTTTCCGAAAAAGGCTGTGGAGGCGATTTCGAACGATCTATGGCCGAGCATGTTGCGCGGATTCTAAATCGTGGGCCCTCTCCTCTTCTGAACTCCTCAATCTTTTGTAGTTTCCACGGGTCTAGTTCTAGGTAGAGGGATAAAGTCCCATAGGTGTCAAAAAAGGGAAGTTCCGTGCAAGTCAATTTGCCTATTCTCATTTCGGTGGCGGGGGTTTTTATTGAAATGTATGCTTCAAACGCAAGGATGCCTGTTGGTTTATCAGGGGTTAAATCAATATCGAACCTCAGAGTGGGAATTAGGGCGGGGATAGGGGATCATGAGTATATTACGAGAGAGTAACTTTACAACTACAGCTAATACCACACCCATTATCTGTGCAACGCCATGCCCCACGATATCCTTGATTTTATTCGTTCAAGTTTACGATAATAAATCTCGCTATTTTTAAGATAAAGTTCTGGAGATTGTGCCATCTATGGTTTCAGCAATAAATTTCAGGTAATTCGCCAAAAATAAACTCTTTGAGAATGAGTTTTGGATTTTCTTCCTCCCCCGCTTTCCCATCTCTACAGCACTCTCTTGGCTTCGTTCACACGCCCCCCAAAGCTGCCCAGTGAGATCATCGCTATCGCCCACGCGGAAAAGCAGCCCAACCCTCCTGTCGACGAGCTCGGGTAGCGCTCCCACTTTCGAGACAATCACCGGAGTCTCGCAGGAGAGGGACTCCGCGACCACATAGGAGAAGCTTTCCCAATAAGAGGGCATTATCGTGAAATTACTTTTAGAGTAATAGTACGGAAGCCATCTTCGCATTTTCCAACTGATGGACTTGACATAATTTGAGAGACCAAGCTTCTTCACCGCTCGCCTTAGTGAAACTTCATCGTCCGTGATCAATCGTGCTTCGAAGTTCTTCCCGTGATCCTTTTCTACCAAATCCTTAACGCTTCTCAGGAGGAGAGAAACGCCCTTTTCCGGATGGTTCCTGCCGATATATGTAAAAACTTTCTTGCCACCATCGGACGGTGTCTGGACTCGGTTGAATACGTTATCATCTACTCCGTTGTAAATCACCGTGATTTTATCACGCGTATAGCGTTTTGCCAACTCCTTTTTACATGCCTTACTCACAGTTAATACTTGCTCAGAGTTTTCCACGGCCTTAGCTTCCAGCTCCGCATCTTTGCGAAGGCTACGTTTGTTTCCGAATCCTACTCCAAACTGCTCGGCAAATTTTTCCCGCAGAAATTCCGGCCGGTGGGAGATATACACGATGTTCTCCAAGTGTTGGGCTTTAGAAATAAACTCCCCAAAAGCAAAGCTGTTTGCGAGAATTAAATCAAAGTTCTTTAGATTAACTGGATTTTTGTCCTTGAGCAACCTACTCCCGAAGTCCTCGCACGAAGGATAAAAAACCTCTTCGTTATAAGGGAACTCTTTACGGAATCCGCGAGTCTTCAACAGCAAAACCCTGTATCCGCTCCTTCGCAAAAGTGCATCCTCCTGCCAGGGAGCGATAAATGTTAGATCCAATCTAAGGTTTGTTGTCCTCGAAAATTTACTCAGTTCTGACAAGTAGTTCAGGTACATTCCGGCTCCAGTGGTGGTCTTACTACGACTAGGGACTTCCCAACCCAAAACTGCTACTTTATATTTGTGCAATCTCATCAATCTCTATAATCAGCCCAACTAATAAGGAAAATATCCTTTAAGTTGCTCGATATATAGTACTTATCCATTTCGGATTAACCAAAATAAAGCTTACGCGACTTAGAAAAGTTAAATTTTAACTTTTTTTAATATTCCTACTTTTCGACTTGCTCGACACCCATCTGGACAAGCTTACACATCGTTTTTCACAAAACAAGCACGCTTAGGAATAACACGCAAAACTCGCCTCAAAACGCTTCTTTTCTGAGGGTGGAAAATGGGCGGGGTAAGGGGTCGGTCTGGACCTTATCGGCAGAAGGGTTTAACGGATTTAACCGCACATAAAAAACCAAGCTGATTAGGAAGATTTCTCTTCTTCTTACTTTTTCTTTTCTTCTTCCTTCTTCGGCTTTTTCTTCTTCCAGAACATAGATTTCACCATTCAAACTGTGTTCTGGAAAGATAAAAGGCAGTGTCTATGCCTTATTTTGGGCTTGAAAAATGTGCAATTTAATTGCATCAGGTGAACCTTGTTGAAGGGAAAGGGATCGGGGGAAGTTAAGATGCCACAGCACGCGGACTTCTGAGATGAGGTGATTCACTCAAAGAATTCTATTACGGTAAGCTTGAAATCATTTGGCATATCATTAACTTGTTTAAAGTATG
>JBDRAY010000016.1:0-7974 GCA_043823295.1 Methanobacteriota archaeon
TATTTCCGCTTTTCTGCAACAAAGGTGATTGATCGATCTTGAATAAACGATTCCATTTCCATTTACATCTATTTTTGGCTCTTGTTCTGTTCCCTCGCCTAATGCTTTTGTGGCCATACCTTTATCAGTTTCAGCACATCCTTTTACTAAGGGTGAAAGAATAATATTTTGGGGATTAGAGGGTGTTGAGTCTTTTACTAAGGGTGAAAGAATAATATTTTGGGGATTACCAGGTGTTGAGTCAGAAACAGGTTTATTCCACAGAAAAAAACCAATCAAAGCAACCACTAAAATTACAAGAACCGATGGAATAATTACCCTATTATCCATAATCTAAATTAGTTTATGCTTGTTAAAATATCTTTCAAAAACTTCGGCTAGATTTAAAGCAAAGCGAACCCCCGAACACTATTACGATTAACAAAAGCGGGTAAACGAAGTCGAGGGAGCCGTTAGGCGACCGAGATTTGGGCGACTGAAAGGAGCCGTTTAGTCGCTTGTTATATTCTCCGAACGAAGTGAGGGCGAGCCCCCGTCAGGGGGTGAAGAGTTGAGTCTCGGCTCGAAAAATAAGTATTTATATTACTTTGTTATATTTTATTATATAATGTTATATTGGTGTGAAAATGGTTAATATGCTTGTTAACTTGAATGAACATAGGGACAGAATCTTAAAGATTGTTAAGGGCAAGTATGGCTTTAGCAACAAGTCTGAAGCTGTAAATTACGTTATCGACAAGTTTGAGGAAGAATTTCTGGAACCAGAATTGCGTCCCGAATACGTTGAAAAAATAAAGCGAATAGAAAGAGAGAAAGGTATCCCCTTCCGGAGTATTGAAGAGTTGCGGGCGAGTATAGAACATGCGTGAATCCGAGATCAAACCTCATCTTCAAAAAATACTTAAAAAACTCTCCAAAAGGGACAAAGTAGCCTATGAAGCAGTAATTAAAAAAATAGACGAAGTGGTTAATTCCCCGAATGTTGAGCACTATAAAAACCTACGCTATGACATGAAGGATAAAAAACGAGTTCACGTAGCAAGCAGTTTCATCCTAGTTTTCACCTACGACAAATCAAATGACCTCCTATCCTTCATAGACTACGACCACCACAACAAAATCTACCAATAAAAAGAGCCGAACTCAAATTGAGTTTAACAAAAGCGGGTAAACGAAGTTCGGCGACGATAGGAGCCGAATTTGGACGAGTGCGAAGCACGAGTCGTTTAGTCGCTGTTAGCCGTCCGAGCGACCGTTAGGGAGCGAGGCAAGCCGAAGGCGCAGAGTTGCGGGGGCAAACATTAAAAATCTGATTTCAAGGATTTTATTTTTTTTATTATGATTTTGTCTGCATCCATCCAGAAAGTTGGGAGTCTATAATCACTTGTTCCCGGTCTCCTTGTATATTCTGTTTTTTTCGGCCCGCTGATGAAGCCTTCAGAGATCCCTACTGTGGAATAAACAAATGTGATGACATAACTCTTATTCAGAGCATCCTTCAGGATTTTATAGGGCCTTAAATTCATAACGGTAAAAAATATTATAGCGAGTACTGCTACTGAGGCAACAAGCCAACTCTCCTTCCATAATCCAATAATGAAGAGTGTTATCGTCAATATTGGAAAAGAAGAATTGGAATATGGACTGTATTGATGACGACCCTGCATTACAATCTCATCTTCAGTCTCATTTATGTCCCAATGAAGACCGAAAAATACATCCACCAACCATTTTAATCCCATATCAAATTATGGTACTTGACAGATAAAAATTCTTTTTTAAATATCTTTGCCCCCGCAATTGCAACTAACAACAATTATCCTGTTTTTTATTAAGCTTTATGCTCTTTTTGGTGGTGTGAAGCGTACTTTTTTTTTTATCCTTTGCTTCCCATGAAGAGGCTTACGCTTAGGCCTGTGACTAGTGCTACGAGGCTGTCGGTTGAGAAGTAGTTGGGGCTTAGGAGGTTGGTTAGGGGTATTCCGCTCCAGTAGTGGCCGAGGAGTATTGAGAGTGTTCCGCCGACGATTATTGCGGCTGCGAGGTGTTTGAGTCCGCGGCCGTAGTGGGTGTAGGATTGGTGGATGAATAGGAGTGCGGCTATCATGAAGGCTGTGAAAAACCCTAAGCCCACTGTTTCCGAAGGTGCGGCGATGGTTTTGGATGAGAATACTCCGAATTCCGCGATGATAAGGTAAGTCAAGACTGTTTCAAGTCTCCTGTCGTCGCGGAGGGTTGGGAACGGATTCAGGTTTGCGAGCATGCTTTGAGGTTCTGTTTTCAGTGTTTGGGATTCAGATTTCACGGGCTCCTCAATCCTCTTCTCCGGCGCGGTATTGATGTTTCGGGCGGAGTGGAAGGCGGCGTGGAGTGCGGCGTAGAATCCTAGTACTCCGGCAAGGCTTCCGACCGCTCCGAACAAGAGGGTGCTCTGCGTGAAGCCGTTGATTGCGATCCTTACGCTTAAGGTTTGGGTGAAGTGGTAGCATGCAAGCGATACTATGGCGAGCAAAAAGACTTTTTTGATGAAGAATACGATTAGTGCGGTGAGCTTGCTTAGGACGTAGAAGGCGAGGTACGATACGATGAGTAGGGCTGTTACTGCGAAGAATCCACCTTCCGCTGCTTGAGCGGGGAGTTTGAAGAGGCCTTCGAAGACTGCGTTTTGAATCATCTTTAAGTTAGTAATGTCTCTTAAATCCTTTAAAACCGGCTCGATTTCGATATGATGGGTAGCCTGTTAGACGGAAGTCGACGCCAACGTTCTCCACGATCATGTCCTTGAGTTTCACGGCGTCTGTGATTTTCTCGATGCCGTCGCCTGCGACGAGAGTTTTCGCGTCCCTGCCGCCGATTATTTTAGGGGCTACGTATAAGATGAACTTGTCCACAATCTTCGCGTCGAAGGCCGAGCCTATGACTTCGCCGCCGCCTTCAATGAGAAGTGAGGTGACGCCTTTTTCACCGAGCTCAGTTTTCAGATTCTTGAAATTGATTTTCCCGGATTTTCCGCCGCGGACCAGCACCTGGACACCCCCTCCTCTAATATCTCCTATCTTTTCCTTGCTTGCCTGCTTTGAAGTGATGATTAATGCGTTTTCATCCGCCAAAACTTTTGCTTTTAAGGGTATTTCAAGTTCCGGGTCGATTATCACGCGAAGGGGGTCTCTCCCGCCTTTCACACGTGATGTAAGCTTGGGGTCATCTGCAAGGATTGTGCCTATCCCCACCATAATCGCGTCGACTTGAGATCTGAGCTTGTGTACTTGTTCCCTTGACTTCTCCCCGCTAATCCACTTGCTGTCCCCCGTTTTAGATGCGATCTTCCCGTCCGCAGTCATTGCGGCCTTCACGATAACAAAGGGCGTCCCGGTTTTTTGAAAATGAATGTAGGATTCATTCAAAGCTTTTGCCTCCTCTTCAAGGACTCCGACTTCGACTTCTATTCCAGCGTCCCTGAGTTTCTTCAAGCCTTTGCCTGAGACTTTTGGGTTAGGGTCCTTCATGGCTGCGACCACTTTTTTCACGCCTGCTGCGATTAACGCGTCAGCGCAAGGGGGAGTCCTACCGTAAAAACAGCATGGTTCGAGGGTCACGTAGATTGTCGAGTCTTTCGCCTGATTTTTAGTTATTTTTTTCAAAGCCTCGATTTCAGCGTGAGGAAGCCCTGCCTTCCTGTGGAATCCCTGAGCTATTATCTCCCCATCCTTCACGATCACACATCCCACTTTCGGATTAGGGCTTGCGTCTCCTTTTTCGGCGAGGGAAAGCGCTTTTCGCATGTACTTGGAAGTCATATATTCTTATAAAGAATGAAGTCGAATATATATGATTATTCCAGCATGGTTGAGAAGAATATTGTCGTAGTCGGAATGGGATACGTCGGAATTCCCGTGGCAGCGCTTCTAGCCGACGTCCCGGGATACACAGTCACCGGAGTACAAAGGAGGAGTAAGAGGTCTGGTTGGAAGATTGACAAGCTAAATGCCGGAATATCCCCTATTGAGGGGGATGAGCCCGGGCTTTCAGAATTAATCAAGAAGGTCGTCGAGAAGGGGACTTTCAAGGTAACCGACGACATCTCAGTCTACGGTGAAGCTGACGTGATACTAATCGACGTTCAAACACCCACGAACGCAGACCATAAGCCGAGATACGAGTCCTTAAAACAGGTTTGCCACGACATCGGAAGCAAGATTTCAAAGGAGAAGAAGACTCTCATAGTAATCGAGTCGACGGTCGCTCCCGGAACCACTGAAAATATAGTGAAACCCATCCTTGAGGAGGAGTCCGGTCTTTTATGCGGTGAAGGATTCTTGCTGGCGTTTTCCTTCGAGCGTGTTATGCCCGGCAAGCTTTTAGAGCATCTTCAGCACATGCCCCGTGTCGTGGGCGGTGTGACTGCGGAGGCGACGCGGGCGGCTGTTGAGTTGTATGAGAAGATTGTCAAGGAGCCTGTTCATGCGACTGATTGCATGACTGCTGAAGTTACCAAGGTCGTGGAAAACACTTTCCGGGATGTTAATATCGCATTTGCGAATGAGATGGCTTTGGCTTGCGAGGGCTTCGGGGTTAGTATCCACGACGTGCGGAAGTTTATGAACGAGCGGAATGATCGGATGCTTCACATTCCGGGGGCGGGAGTCGGCGGGCACTGCCTTGTCAAAGACCCGTATCTATTGCAATACGGTTTGGATGAGTACGGGAAGGCTGGGAGGCGGCTTGACTTAGTCTCGATTTCAAGGGCTATTAATGATTCCATGCCCGACCACATGTTCGAGTTAATATCAAGGGGGCTTTCTAAGGCGAGCAAGCAGATTTCAGAATCCAAGGTCGCTGTTTTGGGTGCGGCATATCTTAAGGATTCCGATGACATCAGGAACACTCCTTCCGTACCGTTGATTAGAAAGCTTATTGAATCTGGGGCTTCGGTCGTGGTCCACGACCCACATGTCCGGCAGGAGGAGTTCATCGATGAATTCGGATTTGTTGGACTCGACTTCACTGATGACTTGGCGTACGCATTATCTGGTGCCGATGCACTCGCCATCGTAACCGAGCATAAAGGCTACTATAAGATGACGCCCGAAGAGTATTTGGGTTTCATGAGAAAGCCCCCGGTCATCGTGGACGGCAGAAACGTTTACGAGAAAACTGATTTCCAGATGCCGGATTTCATCTACTTGGGTGTTGGGAAGGGTTAAAAACTCTTTTTATTTATGTTTTGAGATTCCTATTCATGGTCTACTTTAGCGAGCTTAAGGGCCGGCCTGTTTTCGACGCCGACAAAAAGAATATCGGCGTTTTAACGGACTTGGTTTTCATCCATGGTGGGGATTACGCTGAAATAACCCATATTGTATGTGTCTTCGAAGACAAGTCTGTTAGAAAGATCCGGTTCAGCCTTGTTGACGAGCTTAAGTGTGAGAAGAGCCGCGTGTCTGAAAAGATTATTGTTCACCTAAACAAACCGCTTTCCAAGATTACATGTTTTTTCATAGAAGATAAGGACTTGATTTTAAGCGAAGTGGTTGACAAGCAGGTTATTGACGTCAATGGCGCCAAGATAGTGCGAGTGAATGATATCCTGTTGGGCAAGGTTGGGGGAAAGTTCAGTGTCGTGGCAGTAGCAGTCGGGAAAAAAAGTTTTTTAAAGCGGATAGGGCTCAAGTCGTTTGCAAATTCGACCAAGCTTAAAGAACAAATTATCGCCTGGGAATCTGTCGAAGCTCTCGAACCCAGAATGCACGGACTACACTTAAAAGTCCAGAAAAACAAGATTGCGGACTTGCACCCTGAAGACATTGCAGACGTCATGGAAGACCTGTCACACAAAGAGAGGGTCCTCATCTTCAACACACTGGACAAGCAGGTTGCTGCAGAAACGCTAATCGGTGCTGAACCAGAAGTCCAACAATCAGTTTTTAGAAGCATTAAAGTCGACCGGATAAAAGAGCTTTTAGAAGACATTCAAACCGACCAGGCTGCAGACATACTAAGCCTAATGGACAAGTCTGAGGTCGAGGAGATCCTGGGAAGACTCCGCGCAGATAAAGCAAAGGCGATAACCAAAATCTTAAACTATGATCCTGAGTCGGCGGGAGCCATCATGGACACGTCTTTCATTATGATTCCTGAGACTCACACTGCACAGCAGACTATCGACCTTCTGAGGGAAATCGCACCTTCATCAGACAAGATTTACCACATTTACGTCGTTGACAGGCAAAGACGCCTGGTTGGAATATTATCCATTCGCGGTCTTTTAATCGCACCACCAGATGAGAAAGTCGGGGAAATAATGCACAGGGAAGTCATTCACGTGAAAACCGACACCCCAAAAGAAGACATTGCAAAGACGATTGCGAGATACGACATATTCGTAATCCCGGTTGTTAGCGACGACAACGTGCTCCGCGGAGTAGTCACTGCAGACGACGTTCTAACAGAGATTATGCCAGACGAGTGGAAGAGGGAGCGTTTTAAGCCACACCGGACGAAGAAGAATGGAAAACGGTAAAAGCGCGAGATCCCGGTTTGCGCTCTTTCTGATCGTATTGGGTCCGGGAATCATAACCGCTGCAGTAGACAATGACGCGGGTGGGATAACCACTTACTCAATCGCCGGAGCACACTTCGGCTACAGCATGTTGTGGGCGCTTATACCCATCACTATCCTGCTCGTTATTGTACAGGAGATGAGCGCCCGGATGGGTGTTGTGACTGGGAAGGGGCTATCAGATCTTATCCGGGAGAACTTTGGTTTGAAGATTACAGTCATTTTAATGTTCTGCCTTGTCTTTGCGAACCTGGCGGTCACTGTCTCAGAATTTGCGGGTATTGCGGCTGCGGGCGAGCTTTTCGGGTTCAGCAAGTACTTTTTCGTCCCGCTTTGCGTTTTCTTTGTATTATCGGTCGTGTTACGTTTTGACTACAGGAATCTTGAGAAGTTTTTCCTGCTATTAGTATTTTTCTACGTCTCCTACGTTCTCTCAGGTTTTATGGCCAAACCAGACTGGAATACTGTAGTAGACCAGACGTTGACGCCCACTTTTTCATTTAACGCATATTATCTTGCGGTTTTAATCGGGGTTATTGGTACGACAATCACGCCTTGGATGCAGTTTTACCTGCAATCGTCTATCGTAGAGAAGGGTGTGAAAAAAGAGGAGTACGCTTACTCTCGGGGTGAAGTGATTCTCGGATGCATCATCACCGACGTCATTGCATTCTTCATCATAGTGACCTGTGCTGCAACGCTTTTCTCAAATAATGTGGGGATTGAAAGCGCTGTTGACGCGGCAAAAGCGTTAGGCCCCCTGGCAGGCAGTAATGCGCGGCTTCTTTTCGCAGCCGGATTTTTCGGAGCTGCATTATTCGGCGCCATAATACTTCCGATTTCAACATCATTCTACGTCTGCGAGGCTTTTGGATGGGAGTCTGGAGTAAACAAGAAGTTTACGGAAGCCAAAGAATTCTACACACTATTCATACTCCTTACAGTCTTCGGGGCGAGTGTCGTAATGATACCCGAAATCAAGCTCATAAACCTTATGATCGCATCCCAAATAATAAACGGGCTCATGCTCCCCATAGTGCTTGTTTGCATGCTAAAGCTAGTAAACAACAAAAAACTTATGGGAGAATACACAAATCCGTTGATAGTAAACATTATCATGTGGGGCGGCAGCATACTCATAATGCTAGTGTCAATCGCTCTCGTCGCAACCACTCTTAAACCAGAATTATTCAGCGTTTTTGGGTGAAACCTTAACCTTCTTCTTACGCCTCAAGTTGTTGATAAGCCTCTCCTTAAAATCCGAGATAATGGCCATGTAATTCAATCCAGCGTCAAACGGGTTTCCGTGGTGGCTGAAATACTTGTGGACGTCACCGTCGGCAAGGCTTTTCGTGCACATGTAGTAGAAGTGGTCGCCAGTCAAAAGATACCTGTAAAGCCTCAGATACTCAGGA
>JBDRAY010000017.1:0-27264 GCA_043823295.1 Methanobacteriota archaeon
CACCCCCGCCCGCCCCAAGGATCTTGCCGCCTAATGCTCCAGCCCGTTTAGCTGACTCATATAGTTTGTCAATCTTTTCGCTTGAAATGCCTGAAGCGAGCTTTTTCTTCAAAACCCACCCCCCATCCAATAATTCTCCAAACTCGGTTAAATCCCCACTAGACAAGCTGGCCTTAATTATTTTCGATAAATCCACCATTTCAGCCAAAACATCCATTCTCTTCCCAGTGTTCTCCCTCTGCTCAGTTAGAATTGAACTGGATTTTCGAGTGAGTCCTGTGTAAAAGAGCATGAGATTTTCCTGAAGCTTTTCCTTCACTCCAGCAGGGCAAATAACCGGATCTACAAATACTGACTCATCGGAATTGAACTGAATGTGTTGTAGACCCCCATAAGCTGCGATGTATTGATCCTGCTTCCCAATCGGCTCACAAACCCTCTCAATCTCGATTTCGCAAGCCTCACGTGCAAGCCGTCCAGCAGAAACGTTTTTACCAGTGAAAGCATACAACGCATTTAAAAGCCCTACGGTGAAAGAACTTGAAGAACCCAGCCCAGTACCCCTGGAGGGTATGTCCGCAATGGATGTAATCTCGACTCCCCCACTTATCCCCACAAGCTTTAAAGCCTCTCGCACAATCTCGTGAGCTAAATCATCGGGAGAGTCGACAATCTCTGTTTTTGAGTAACTTACCCTTAATCGGTCATCGAACTTCGCGTTTACCGTGATGTAGACGTACTTGTCAATGGCAGTCGACGTAACCGCCCCAGGCTCATTCAAGTAATAAGCAGACAAGTCTGATCCACCACCAGCAAAACTCACCCTAAGAGGCGTCCTCGAGATAATCACATTAAACCACCATTAATTGAGGATATATCTTAGATAACCTTCGAATTAAATACAGATTTACAAACTACCCCCCCCCTAAATAATCCTTAAAAACCGAAAGCCCTTGCGGAGTTCCAATATCGAAAAAAGGCTTTGAAGTGAGATATGCTGAAAGCCCCCTACTCTGTGCTAATTGAGGGTAGACTTCTTCTTCAAGTGCGAAAACTTGTTTTTCCGGGAAAAAGTCGAAGATTCTCTTTGAGAAAACAGATACTCCAGCGTCGATAAAATTCAATCCCGCCCCTCCCTCATACCTTAAAACAAAATCCTCGGTTGAAAGATCAACATTTCCGGAATAGACGTCTGAATCTGCTTTTCGCACAACCATAAGGGCTAAAACACCAAGAGCCTTAAACCTCTCAAATACATCACGATAATCAAGATTTATGAACGTGTCCCCGTTTAAGAACAGGAAATCCTCTTTAATGAATTTTCTAGCATTCCTCAAAGCACCACCAGTGCCTAAAGGTTTTTTTTCGTGGGAAAACCTGATTTTTACTTTACTGTCAAAATCTTTCTCAAAGAATGATTCAATGACACTACTTAAGTGGCCGGAACACAAGACGACCTCTTTTACGCCATAATCCTCAAGGACGGCAATCTCATACTCAAGAAAAGGCTTTCCCAAAACGGAAACCATGGCTTTCGGAGTTTCAGAAGTTACGGGCAAAAGCCTAGTCCCAAGTCCCCCGCACAAAATCACAGCCTGCATTCAAGCATCCCCGCAACTCCGCGTCGAACCGCCTCTTTGGAGGAGCACTTAGCCTTCCAACCCAGCTTGCCTATTTTTTCAACCGCAAGATTCATGACAGTCACGTCTCCCGGCCAGCCTCGTTTTGACTTGCTGAATTTAAATTCAACGTCAGACAAGCCCATCTCATCGCAGACAATCTGCGCAATCTCTCTGACGCTTACCTGGTCGCCGCAACCCAAGTTGAAGTAATTAAGGTTTTCATCCGAATGTTCAATCGCATGAAAAACCCCATCTAAAAGATCATCAACGTGTAAATAAGATTTCTTTTGCTCGCCGTCCCCCAAAATCTCAAGCTCACGATCATTTTTACAAAGTTTTTCAATGAAATCGTAGGATACGCCGTGAGTCCCCCTACCGCCGACAATGTTTGCGAAACGAAAAACCCAAGCGCAAAATCCGTATGTACCACAGAATGCCGAGACAAGAGCCTCGCACGCAAGTTTTGAGGCGCCGTAGAGGGAGATGGGAAAAAGCGGGCCAAAATCTTCAGGCGTCGGAATCACGTCCGGTTCCCCGTAAACGGCTGAAGTCGAAGGGAATACAATACTTTTAACACCATTAACGCGCATAGCCTCAAGAACGTTATAAGTCACTATCGTATTCTGCTTAAGATCCCAGTCAGAGTGCTCTATTCCATAACCTATGTCAGGGTTTGCAGCCAAGTGGTAAACAAAGTCATGGCCCAAAAGAGCTTCCGTAACGCTTTCAAGGTCAAGAAGATCAGCCTCAATCATTGAAACACTACCCTCGTCAAGATGCCCTCTGATAAAGTCCAGGCTTCCAGAGGATAGATTGTCAAAGACTGTTACTTCATCACCGCGAGAGATAAGCCTGTCAACCAAGTGACTCCCGATAAAACCCGCCCCACCTGAAACAAAAACCTTCATCTTCCTAAAATTAATTTAACAGCCTCAAATAAATCAGAGGCGACAAAATCGGCGGAATCACTTAAGATTCCGTCCCCCCCAGCATATCCGGTTTTCACGAGTATGGTCTTAAGCCCCGCCCTCTGCCCTGCCAAAATGTCGGTTGACTGATCCCCAACCATAAAAGAGCCATGAGGGTCAATATCATGCTCCTTCATGGCTTGCTCGATCAATCCGGGCTTAGGCTTTCTGCACGAACAGTTCTCGTCTGGAATGTGAGGACAATAATAAAGCGCATCCACCCGCAATCCCTCACCTTCAATAATGTCGAACATGCGCCCGTGGATTTCATCTAAAATATCCTTTGTGAAGTAGCCGCGGCCAATACCTGACTGATTTGTTACGACGATAACCTTAAACTCGGAATCCTTTAAAAGCCTTAAAGCATTAATCGAAGATTTTGGAATGCGAAGCTCATTCGGATCAGAAAGATAATGTGCGTGACCAGTCAAAGTCCCATCCCGATCCATGAAAACTGCCTTATTCATTTCAATCTCCCGATAATCATTTCAGTAGAGCAGCCAGGAATCTCGGGGACAATCACCACCTTCCCACCCAACGATTCAACCAACTCCCTCTCAGGAAGATCAGTTATATCGTAATCACCCCCCTTAACATGAAAGTCTGGCCTCACAACTTCAATCAAAGCGTTAGGAAGCTCTTCATCAAAGACGACAACATAATCCACAAAGGACAAGCAGGAAAGAATCTCAGCGCGCTCTGCTTGGGGGGTTATTGGTCTGTTAGGGCCCTTAAGCAATCTAACCGAATCATCGGAGTTTACTCCCACAATAAGCTTGTCTCCAAGCGCTCGTGCTTGAGATAGGTATCGTGTGTGTCCGACGTGGAGTAGATCGAAACAACCGTTTGTGAAAACAATTTTCTCCCCTAAATCACGGAGCCTCTTAGCGAGTTCACGTATCTCCTGCCTTGACTTTACTTCGCCCATCTTCACTCGTCTTCTGATATCTCATTTAAAATCTCTTGGGTGGAAACCGTCGCAGTCCCGCTTTTTCCAACGACCACCGCTGCAGCATAATTTGCAATACGCGAAGCATCTATTATGCTTGCATCAGATGCGAGGGCAATTGCGAGGGTGCTTGTAACAGTATCTCCCGCGCCAGTGACGTCGAATACTTCACGGGAGTGTGCAGGGATTTTTGTAATATCGCCAGTTTTTTCAAAGAGCATCATTCCTTTTGATCCTCGTGTAATGAGGACTGAGTCGCATTTAAGATCTGACAAAAGCTTTAATCCGGTCGTCTTAAGATCTGAGTCTGTTTTTATTCGAACGCCCAATGCTTGGGCTGCTTCCGCTTCGTTAGGTGTTATGACGGTTACCCCCCTGTAGCTTGGAAAATGGTCGATTTTAGGGTCTACGACGATGGGAATCTTGTTTTTCTTCGCCTGAGAAATAAGATGATCGAGTAGTTTCGGGCAAACCACACCTTTCCCGTAGTCTGAGATAGCAACAGCATCCATTTCACCCAACACTTCCTTTATCCTTGCGAGCAATGACTCAATGATTGTGGTAGAGACTAGCTCTGTCTCTTCCGTGTCGACTCGGACTACATGCTGGCTTTTCGCGATAATCCTGGTTTTAAGTGTCGTTAAACGGGACTCGTCAGTTATGATGCCAGTCGTATCAATGCCTTTTTTCGAAAACAAGTTGATCAATTCAAGCCCATCCGAGTCTTTACCAACAATTCCTATCACATGAACGCAAGCCCCAAGAGCGGAAAGATTGCACGCTACATTCCCAGCACCTCCTGGGACCCGGGTTTTCTCTGAGACGGAAACAATGGGTACTGGAGCTTCAGGCGAGATTCGAAAGACATCACCCCACAGAAACTCGTCGACCATAAGATCACCTAAAACAAGGATTTTTTTCCCGTTGAAAGATTCAATTATTTCGTTAAGGCTCATTTAGAATCCTCTAAAAGCATTTTATATAAGAGGGGTAGGGTCAACTCATGGTGTCCTGTAATAAAATGTGATTTTCCACCAGGTCTTTTCAAAACATTTTCAAACGCACGATACTGTCTCTTAAAGTCGAAGTTCACACAAGTGAAATCATGAAGTTCGACTCCCAGATTCCTGGAAAGAGAGACTGCCTTAAGAAAAACTTCAGGCAAAATCACTGCAGACCCTACGTTTAGATACACTCCCCCAGAAGAGAGCTCGCCCACCATTGAGGAAAAAATCCTAAAGTCGAGGTGAGTTGCTGCCCCAGTCACCAAAGGATCGAAGGTTGGGTGAGAGTGGATTATGTCCGTGCCAATTGCGATGTGTGCTGTCGCGCAAATATTATTTTTCCTGCAGGCTCCAAGCAGACTATGTTCAAGGTGTTTCGGGTTTTCGCGGACTAGAGCTTCCCCCACTGCTTGCGCAAATCCAATATTTTTGTTAATGCCAGTCTTTACGGCCTGATTTATGAATTCTCCCGTCTCGCGAACCATACCAAAGCTTCCATCCCTGATTGCGTAAGTCACATCCTCTGACGTTTCCCCGAACAATGCCACCTCAACATCATGTATGACTCCACCCCCGTTTAACGAGATTGAGGAGACGAAACCTTTCTCCATTAAATCGATTAAAAGTGGGTTGAGCCCGCATTTAATAACGTGGGCTCCACAAGCCCACATGACTGGTTTACCATTCGCCTTCGCAGACAGAATAGCCTTAGAGACCGCCCGAATTTCCCCTCCAGCGAGAATATTGGGGATGCAGTCAACAAAGTCGCTGAAATAGCCTCCTTGAGCTGGTTTTGCGAAATCTTTTACTGATACAATACTTTCTCTTTCAGCTATCGAGTGAAGTGTTACTTTCGATAAATCAACCGGTATTATCTTTTTGGACATGAACCACCCCTTGTAAATTGGATATTAATTTGGATTAAGGCTTGAAAAATGTATTTAAATACCTTGACGGAAAATAATTTGATGCAGGGGTGTAGTGTTGGAGTGTTGTGTAAGAGGTAAAAATAAATTCACTGCTCTTTAGGAGACAGTACGAGAATAAATGGATGTAAGAGATATCGTCTGGATAGCCTCCTCTGTAAGCCTTGCTGCAGTCTACGTTTTATGGCACTCACATAAAAGCAACAGACCCTCAATTGACGTAATTGACCTTGATTTCGACAGGCACAGCCGAAGGCTTGAGCTTACCGTAGAAAATCCTGGGAGAATACCTCAGCATATTAGATCATGTCTTAGACTTGTGAAATACAGGCTCGGTGAACAGGAGTTTCAGGCTGAAGGAGTCCCCATGATGGCGGCAAGACTGCAATCATCCGACGTGATAGGATATGACCTTCTCGCTCAAGACGACCACAAAACTTTGGTTAGAGGTAACACCCAGGAAAAGTTCGTCTACATTGTACCTGAAAACATAATTCTTAGACCACACGACAAAATCAAGGTTGAAGTAGACTCAAATCAAGGATTCTTTTCCACAGTAATACCATTAAAACCTAAAAAGACGCTAGTCGACTCAGTCGTGGAAGCTGAGGAAAGCATTGAAGATCTTATTGCGAGTATCGATGATCGGATAAGCAAGATTGAAACCCAAGAGCAGGGTGAAGGAGACGAGATTGAAAAGACCAGACTCATGTGGGAGGAGGAGATTTTAAGGGACATTGAAAAGGAGCTTAAGGTCGAGAAGGCTAAGATTGACGATTCGATAAAGCATTTGATTGGATACAGTTTTGGAGTTGGATTGTCGGTCGGAACCGCTTCTTAGTACTACTTGTTCTTCTCGGTTTTCGCAGCCCATTTTCCGAATAAGTCAGCCATTAAATTAAGCCTCTCTCTCTCGGCGGGTGTTAAAGACTCGTTTTTCAAACGTTTCTTAGATTCATCAACTGTTGTGCGGGCTATATCCAAAACTTCCTTAATCCCAGTCTCATCCCCTGATTTCTCATACTCGCCGTAAAGTTTGTTAAGCTTTCGAATCCTCTCCTCAACAACACTTTTAAGATCGGTTTTTGTCTTCCGAACTTTTTTAACGGATTTTCTCCCGGTTGATTTTCCTGACGGAATTGGTTTCTCAGGAACTCCATGTTCAATGGATTCAGCACGCTCACAAGCCTCATGAATGAAATCACCGTCAATAGACAATACACCCTCAGTCGTCGCGGAAGTGACAGTGCAGTCACACAACTTAATTATCTTGCGGGGATTGCCGTAAGTCAGATTGAAGAGTTCATCCAAACCATCATCAGTAAACGGTTCGTGACCCCAGCCACCCACATTCTCAATCCGCTTCACAACCAAATCCTTAGTATCCTCCTCGCTTAAATTGGAAAGCTCGACTTTGGAGACAATCCGATCATATAGTGCAGGCCCTTCCTTCCGTATTTTCCCATCCAAGTGGGGCAATCCCGCTAGCACGAGATTGACATTTTCAACGTCTCCGAGAGTTTTAAGTGATTTATTCAGCGACAAGTCCAGTTCATGGGCTTCGTCTATTAGTATCACAACGTTTTTGTTCACTCTCTGGACAAGTTTGTCGATATTGTATATGTTGTATTCACCTGGTTTAACACCCCTTGAAGAGTCAAGACTGTACGCTACAACATCGATCAATTCAGAGAATTTGTCTGGCGGCCTGAAGACGTAAATGGGATGGAATGTTTCAGGCAGATTCAGTTCAAGCCATCTTAAAAGCGTTGTTTTCCCAGTCCCGAAATCCCCTAAAATCAGAATGTTGCCACTTCGAAGACTGAGTTTTTTCAAAATTTCATCCACTTCATCCTTGTATCCCGTAAAAAGCGATGGTATCACGTCGGGAGTGAACGGGTTTTTAATCCAGTTAAACTGCCTAAACCACTTCCTTTGGGCTGCCGAAACCTTAAGATCCTTAGGCCGAGTCAGCTTTTTACCGCAATTAGAGCAGAATTCCGCGTTCATGGAGTTTTCTGACAGGCAATTACGGCAAACCCTAAATTCCCCCCTCCCAATTGTTGCAGGCGACTCAAACTCAAGAAGAGGTTGAGTGGGTGATTTGATTGCCTGATATTCAGGACGCTGTGATTCTCCTCTGCTTCCCTGATTCTCTAAAAGTCCGGTGGACTTAAGGAGTATTATCGCCCCAAACAACACGATTACTCCCAGAATTATGAGGCCTACATCCATCAATAATAAGATTTACCGGCGCACAATAAAAATCGAAAAATACATTATTTTTTCCTTAGTAAACCCTGAAATCCGATGTCTTGAGTATAGGCCAGGTGTGCTAAAATGAGTATGAAAACGCCGAGGGGTAGGATGAACCAATAGCTGTTTTCTGGTGTTTCAGAGACGGCAAGCCTAATGTTTGTGGAGTTGTAGCCTCTCTTGGAAACGGTAATCAAAATGTCTCCAGTATCGATTGCAGGAATAATTGCCAGCCCTCCCACATCCGTTTCCGATGATTGGATCTTGCCCGATGAATATGAAAGTCTAACTTGAGCGTCGGGAACGGGAGAGCCCTCATCCAAGGCTTTCACAAGTAGTGTCTGATCCTTAAGCTGTACTGTAGCGTCAATTTTAGGGGATACGACGTCAACCATAAGTTGGTCGGATCCGGTAACTGTTCCGTTAGCAGTTATCAATATGTTCAGTTTCTCAGACGTGGGTTTCTGGGAGTCAGGTATTTGAAGGCTCATGACAAGCGGGATCTCATCACCTATCACGAGTTTTTCGACGAACACATCCTTAAGATGCCATCCAAGCGGGATTTCAGGCATCGTAATCTGTATGTTCTCCTCATTCTGAGTACCAGTGTTCATAAGGCAAATGTGAATCTCGGCAATTCCCCCAGGCCTCACCCTTGCAGGATTGTGCTTAAACATCTCACCGGATTTACAGTAAATATTGAAAAACTCGATTCTCCGATATCCCCGGTCTTTCACAATATAGAAAGAACTGTCTGCCTGAGTTGATACTGTTTGAGAACCATTTTCAACACAAGTAATATTCCAGATTCCGGTCGGATCATAATTATAAAGTTTCACACCATCAAGACTAGTCCACACATCATCCCCGCTTACCTCATCCCCGTGAGTGCCATCATTGTAGAGCAAAATATTATCATAAACTATTTTCCCGAAGGAATTCGTAATATTGCATTGAATTTTAGACACCCCAGAATCATGGATGATAGACGCCTTAATGGGTATCACACTCTGATTCTCATAAGCTACATCAAATATGCTCTCAGGATTCGGCTCAATTATTTTCAGCATATTCTCTTCCATGGAGGCTACTTTAACACTGAGAGGTGATTTAAACATCGCATTCTGTCGGAATTCATCACTCGAACCTGCCTCAACAAGGACGTGCCTGATTAACACAGACTTTTCGGTATTTGAAGCCAAGTGTATTGTTTCGCCAAACAAGTCGTATTCGATTTCACGGTCTTCGAAATAAAGGTCTACGTCCCCCTTCGCAAGCAATTGAAAATAAAATCCAGACACAGAGTCTAGTGCTTTAAGGTGTGAAACCTTGTTTTCACCAACACCCTCAATTAAAAGGCTGTATTTACCGGTCTCATTTGAAAAAAGGGGGTTGACGATATCGTAGATGACCCACTTCACATTAGAAATTAGGGGACTCTTCTTTCGGATGATATTTTCAGTATCATAAAAAGAGTTTCTCGAGTAGAATGTGAATTTCTTTTCTACTTCAAAGTTTGTTGAAGAAGACTCGCACGTAAACTTAACGCGGATCGACCCGCTTGCAGTCTGGTTACACACCCAGTTTTTCTCGTATCTGATGGAAGTCTCATTGTATTTTGAGGATTCGATACTATAACCGTGGTCTAAGCCAAGCGGGTTGTAAGGCAGGTTGATATCCCCGTATTTTGCTTCCATACGATATAAGGCAAGGTACCCCGTGATAAAACCTTCAATAGAAAGGCGGTCATTTTCAAAGACCATGGTCTTTGCCCCGTCGTAATCAGATTTAATATCAGTTGTGAGAACCTCGTAAGCTATCCCTGACTCAGATAGAGAATAATATACGTAATAAGTCTTTTCAGAGTAAGCGTCAACATCAACTAGAAAAGACAATTCATCCTCCTTTGACAAAACTCCATCTCCGTCATCATCCAACTGAAAAAGTTGAGTGTGACCGTTTAACTGGTCTATCCTCTTTCTGTCAGGATCAACAACCCGAATGGACGACTTATCAATAACACCCAAATCCATGCCCTCAAAAATAGTGGACACGTTAAGCGTAACCGGTTCCTTCACCCTACCCACGCCTTCCGACTCCTCAAAAATGATTGGGATACGGTAAGTCCAATAGAGGGCATCGGATTTATTCGAATCATAAAAGGATAATGCTGAGACAAAATCCATGTTAGAAACCAGGATTAATGCAAGCATCCATACTAAATGCCCTTTAAAGCCATTCCTAGAAAAAGCCTCCATTTTATTAAACCCGTAAATAAATTAATTGTATAGATAAAAAAATAAGATGAATGCCAAATTCCAAGCCCAAACAGTCTTCATTGGAATTCTCCTACTGTCCCTACTTTGTAGTGCGGAATTGGAGGCATCACACATTAGAATCGATGTAACAACAGACAAGCCTTCATACAATCCGGGTGATAGGATGAAGATTTTTGTAAACATCACAAACCCGGGAGCGGAGGAAGTGCTTGCAAAAGAGTTACACGCCAGAGTTGTCGCAAAAAGCTGGTTTGGCATAGTTGCCCATGAGGAGTCTAAAAGCTTTAGCAGAAATTTTAATGCCAATAAAACCCGATTCGGTTACGTTGAAGTTCCAATACCCAGTTACACACCACTTGGAAAATATGAGATTGAAATTTGGGCGACATACGGAAGCCCTGAGGGGTTAAGGCAGATTGTTGAAGAAGAAGACTTAGACAGCAATCCAGGTAAAGCCGAGATTGAAGTAAACTTGGGGCTAGTATTCCTGCTATTGATTTTGGGTTTTTTAGGATTGCTGGTATACATCTTGTCAACAATCTATGGAGGTAAGAAACCGGCGAGAGCCCCAATAAGGCGGATGAGAAAAGACGCCACAAAAATGACGGACGTAACAATAGAATACGCCATAATAATAGCGCTTATCGTCTGCATTGCAATTTCCCTGGTATACGTTGGATACAGTAAAAAAGAGAAGGAAACATTCTCCGTACTCTACGTCAAACCAGGATCATATTCAAACATCGTTAAAGACGGAGGCTTCACATTCACCTACGGAGTTGAATGCCATGAAAAATACCCGACAGACTACGAGCTAATGATGTATTTAGGTGGAATACTAATTGACAAAGAATCTTTTGAACTGTGTAATTTAGGATCCAGAAGCATTCAAAAGATCGAGGAGAAAAAAACACTCCACATTCCATCCGACACGCAGTACCCAATCCAACTTAAGTTGAAATTGAAGTCTTGGGATCGAGATTATGAAAACTTGATATGGCTTAGATCAGAGGGGGATGAAGCGTAAAAAATGGGCAAAAATGAGTTAATTAAATCATCTCGTTTCGCAAAGAGTTTAAGGGCTTTTTTCGTTGTTTTAGTATTGATTGGAGTGTCCATGGTCATTTACGGTTTATTCCAGACCAAGCTTGTTTGCACGCACCCTGAATCACGGGTTGGTGGAAAATGTTGTGTCGATAGGAATCAAAACAGCATTTGCGATGATGGTGAATGCCTTCCTGAAGTAACATATGGCAGAAACGCCAGTGGCCACTGCATTGAATTCACAAACACTTGTCTTCCGGGAGGCTTCTCCCAAGTTGATTTATGCCCGAAGCCCTCATGTTTTGACAAAATACAAAACTGTCATGACGATTCCTGTGAGACTGGAATAGACTGTGGGGGGCCATGCACTGTTAAGGTAATCTCAACCTGCCTGGACGGTATTAAAAACCAGGATGAGGAAGATGTTGATTGTGGGGGATCATGCCCACCATGCATTTTAAAGCAAAAAACACCCACCTGCTTTGACGGGACAAAAAACCAGAATGAAACTGGAATCGATTGCGGTGGACCGTGCCCGCCTTGCCTTCCATCATGCTTTGACGGAGTAAAAAACCAGGGTGAAGAAAAAATAGATTGTGGAGGGCCATGCCCTGCTTGCATAACCCAGCCTGAAAATAAACTGGTTTGGATGTTCAACACATCCGAAGCAGTGTATAGTGTATCAGTCTCAAACAATGGTTCTAGCATATTAGTCGGCTCTGGAGACGACTACGTTTACGCTTTGAAAAACGACGGAAGCCTTCTTTGGAGGTATAAGACTCGGGGGAGTGTAATTTCCGTGGGTGTTGCAGATGACGGATACAGAGCTTTAGTCGCATCTGAAGATAACTACGTATACTCTTTCAGAAACATATCAAAAGTCTTGCCCACCACAACATATTACAAAAGATATCGGCTAGGTGATATTTCAGCCATGGATGTGGCCTCAAACGGCTACGGAGTAGTCGCTGGAGCTGCATACGATGGGAATGTCACTGATGAGGGGAGCTATCGGGAAGACTACCTGTATAAGCTAAACAATCAGGCTGAAGTCGTATACAGCTACCAGACGAAAAGGGATGTGACTTCGGTTGCAATCTCACCTTCAGGAAATATCATTTCAGGGATAAGCGACGACCGGCTATTTGTAAATGGGCGGGTAATCGACATGGGCTGGCTGTACACGTTCGACTATCTTGAGTATATAGACACTTCAGACTCTGCAATCGCGGTCGGAAACACAAACAACGTTTACTACATACTCTCAAGAGGTAGCGAAGTCGAATGGATATACAATACCACTAAAACAATGGACGTATCCATATCAAACAACAATAAGATACTAGTCGCAACCCACAAGGCAATAATGTTGGACGGCTCGATGAACGAATTATGGTCTTATGACATAGGACACCCTGTATTGAAAGTGGAAGTTTCAAGAAGTGGTAACGTTGCAGTGGCCTTCTTCGACAACAGATACCTTTACGTGTTCGACGGAACCGGTGCCCTCAAGTGGCGTTATTTCACAGGAGACAAGATTATTTCGATGGACATCTCCCCTGATGACAAATACATTGTGACCGGCTCCCACAGGGGAAGTGTGTATTTATTCAGGGTTTAGTTGTGCATAAAAATAGTTCCTTGGCTTCACCTATCGGGTAAACCTTAAGATCCCCGGAAATCCAATACTTTAATACTTCCGCAGTCAATTGAGCCTTAGTCTTGTTAGAGTACAAGCTTGTATAAAGTTTCTCTGAGACAGTTTCAGAAGTACTTATCCATATTGATGCGTTTTCAAGTGGATCTGAAATGAAGGTGTTATCCTCTGAGATAAGGATTTTTTTCTCCCAGAGTTTATCACCCTCGATAACAGCGACCACAAAAACCCTACCACTGCCACAGGATAATTCCGGGCTCCCATCAAGATCAGTTACAACTCTTTCGAATTGTTGGTCTAAAGAGTTTTGAGAGATTGTTTTCGGATTCGGAAAATTTGGAATTGAAGTTGAAGTGATGACTCCACCCCCAAAATATTTTTTACCCGCCGTAGAAATTGTTGTTGAAGAAGTCGCGGTAAGTGAGGTAGTCAAGGTTGATCCCGCCCCACTTGTTTTTTCACGCGCAGCAATTATCTCAGTCTTTGCAGTATTTCCGAAACCGATTACTTCCGAAGCTTTCTCTGAAAACAGGGTTTTTGCGTAATTGAGTTGAGTTACCTCTCCAAAAAATTGGAAAAACAAGAATAAAGAAAAACAAAAAAAAGCCAACCCCACCATCAAAACCTTGCTAGATGTTTTCATAAAAAAAACCCCTAAGCCTCAATACCGCTCAATTATGAAGTCAATGGGAAAAACATTTTTTTCCCGCAAGACAAACAAGATACTTCAACCCGATTATTTTTAGAGTCAACTCTTGTTTTAGACCTTGCTTGCGATTGGATGAACTTGTAGCAGTGCTTACAGTAGAGTCGCTTGTATTTGGTTGGAAACCGGATATTGTATTTCATCCCAATTTCACGGGCAAGAGAAATCAAGTAATCAGCTTGCTCAAAATCTTTCTCACTAACTGCCTCACCAATCTTTGAAAAAAGAATGTCTGTTCTCTCGGACGCTATTTTCCTTTGGTTTTCCTTGTCTTTCTTGCGTTTAGCCATTTAAAACCGGGTCAACACTTTAGCTCCATTTTTAGTGAGTAGTAGCGTGTCTTCGAACCTCGAACCGAATTTCTTGGGAATGTAGATGCCAGGCTCGATTGTGAAAACCATACCTTCACGAAGGATTTCCTTTGAATCTGGTGAAAGAGACGGGGTCTCGTGGATTGAAAGACCTACACCATGACCTAGAAAGTGGTAGAACTTGTAACCTAAACCCTCGATGCGCTTTTGAGCGAGCGTGCAAACGTCTGATGCGAGGACTCCCGGCTTGCACGCGTCGATCGCCTCGTCTTTTATGTTTTCCACTTCCGCAAGAACCTTCTTCTCGGTTTTAGTGAGATTTCCAACAGATAATGTCCGCGTCATATCAGAGTGATAACCCTTGTATTTCGCCCCCAAATCCACGACAACAGGACCCCTTCCGATTTTTTTCAAAGACGAGTGCGCGTGAATATCGGCCCCGTTTTTTCCTGAAGCAAGTATCATGCCGGCGTCGAATGGTGCGGACTCAGACCCGCGCCTCCGTATTTCGGCCTCGATTTCCGCGACTGCATGAAGCTCGGAAACCCCATCCTTGACAACTTTCCGGGCGGTTTTCATGCCGGCACACGCTATCTTAGCCGACTTTTCCATGAGCGACACCTCTAAGGGAGACTTGATTTTCCTAAGCTCTCCCACAATGTCCACACACACTGGTCGCATTAATTTGAAGCGTTTTTTTAGGGATTTATACGAGTTGTATGAGACGTCTTCAAAGCCTACCCGCGCAGGCTTGGATCTTTTGAAATACGATTCAATCCCGCCGCGAACATACTCTCGGACTTCATAGGGAACTCCATTGAAAAAGTCTTCGTAAACACCGAGATACAGATCCTTCACCCAGAGAATGCATGAACGCCGGGTAATAACTCCTCTCCCAGATTCAACGCCATAGATGTAGCGGAGATTACTCTCACTGGAAACAGTCAACGCATCCAGGTTTTTCTCCCTTAAAATCCGCTGCACACCTTTAATCCGATCGCTTAGCTCTCTATTAAAATCCATATCAACCTTTTATAAACATTAAATGTAGATATTATACTTACAATTTTTTTTAAACATGAATAATATGAAACCCTTAGATGCCTTAAATGGAATGGTCGGAAACCAAGTGCTCGTTAGACTGAAAAACGGGATGGATGTAAGCGGAACGCTAAAAGCGTTTGACATACACATCAACGTGGTGTTGGATGACGCTGAATACACCGAAGACGACGTGAAAAAGAAGGTGAAAACCCTGTTCGTCCGAGGAGACATGATTCTTTTTGTGTCTTAAAATGAGCAAAGGCACCCCCTCACTCGGCAAGAGAGGTAAGAGAAAAACTCACACACCTTGTCCACGCTGCGGGTCAAAGTCAATGCACGTCCGAAAGAAAGAGTGCGCCTCCTGCGGGTTTGGAAATAGCAGCAGACTCAAGAAATAGGCTTTTTTTAGAATTCTAAACACAAATATAGTTATGGCTCAGAAGCGACGCTCGATGGGTGACGTCAGAGACCAAGCCATACAGGCAAATCAAGAGCAAGCGCGAGAGCAATTAACCCGAGAGTTTTCACACCTGCGAGACAGATTTTCATTAGCCGACTTTCGAGGAGCCGCACTAGAGCATTTAGGGGAATTTGAGACTGCCCGGGACTTTATGGACGATTTCCGGGATGCGACCGGCGAAGTACTATTGATGTATCGGGAGCGCGGATTTGACGTTAATGACATCGGCCGCGAGTTCGACGACTACCGAGGGCTGGAAGGTGAAGGCGAACCAGAACTTCAAGTTAACGAATTCTTCGACCATCTGGAGGGAATGTGGAGCAATCTTGAGGAGTCCGTCGTCGCTCAAGCTGAAGACCGGGCTGAAGAGCTCCTTCAATTACCTGAAATGCAGGAGTCCGTTTCGGAGCGTATCTCCCGAAACCTGGGTCAGGTTTGGCGTAAGCGAGCTGAGGACGTGATACTCGGCTCCCGCGGCGAGGAAGTGAGGGCGAGGCTTGGGCTTCGCACGTTCCCGGCATTGTGCGAGCGTTGGTGGCGGATGGAGGAGGCCGGAAGCGAGGAAGCCATGCCCCGCGCTTACGCCTGGACTGACCGCGCCTACTGGCTCACGAAACACTCTATAAGAGGGCTCCAGGACAAATATCCAGAACAAGCACCCGATCTTCAAGATATTGGTTTAGGATTCGAGCAATTAGGCGAGCAAGGCCTGGCCCGAGGTGAAAGCCAGTTCCCCCCGGACACTTCCGGCTGGGACGTCATAAACCCGGCTAAAGAAGTAATACAGGATACTTGGCGGCGGGTGAAAGAAACCATCACCCCGAAAGATTAATCAAATTTTTATAGCACTACCCCCATAATCATTACCCAACCAGTAAAGACGGGCTTGTAGTCTAGCTCGGTTATGACGTCGCCTTGACGGAACCTTTTTCTTTCTTTAGGAAAGAAAGAAAAACGTTCACGAAAAAGAAAGAAAAAAATCGTGGACTAAGCCGGTTTCAAAATGGCGAAGATCCCCGGTTCAAATCCGGGCAAGCCCAAAAGAACCCCTTTTTTTCTTCTAGATTAAAAGAATATTTTTTTTTTACGCTCACGCTCCTTCGTTTGCAAGCTGGGTCTGGCTTAGAGCGTTTCCGGGTTCTCCTCCAAGCCCTATTCCACTTAAGGCTCCCCGGATTCCGCCCTTGAACAGGCCTCCGAGGAACCTGAAGAGTAGACTAAAGAATTCCTTCACTCCCGTTACGGCCGCACCGAGATAGTTCCCCTGCTCGAATTGTTGCATCATCCCTGGCATGAGCTTTTGGGCGAGCTGGTACATTGGGGAGGATTGGATCGCGCTTTGCATTTCGGGGGATACACTCTGTTGGGGTGCACCTTGGATGTCTTGCCGAGTCTGTGAAGCCTCCTGCGTTTGGGTTTGCGGTGTAGGTGCCGCCTCGAAGAGGATTTCCTTTGGATTCATCGCATACGATCCAGGCTGATTGACTTGACTAGCCAACCGCTGACTATCCAACACTTTGCTTCGGTCATGAAGCCTTTGCGTGAATTCGGGGAGGGTTAAGGATTCGTCCTCCCCGACTTGTATTCTAAATTTCGGATAATCCTTGATGTCAGGTAACTTGTTCACTGGGCCGTCAACCGCCTGGAATTCTCTTTCAGTCTCTTCCGTGAAAAACGGGTGTTCCCTTATGCTGTCTACGCTCCTGAGGATTTTTTCGGGTAGTGGGTTAAGTCCCTGATCGTTTGATACTTGATCGAGGACTTGATTCAGTTGCCCTTTGTTTTCAAGTCTAATCCCCACCTGTGCGGCACTCTTGTTTTGGTCTACGATGATCTCATATTGTGCTTGTTTTATCGTAATCGGTGCGTAAGCCATTTCCATCACCAGTAAAGTATGCGAGCAATCAAAAGAAAAATGCTATTTTTTCTTCCCTGTTTCGTCTAGGTATTCCGCAGCCTCGAGTATTTCCTTGATGTTATCCCAGTTTTTCTTAACGATGAATTCTTCAAAGCGCATATGCAGGTTAAGTGTTTGCTGTGCCTTGAGTATTAACAGTGCTGCCATCCCGGCATAGAAGACTGCAATGGAAAGGAGGATGAATACCTTCCCCATAGTTAAATAGTTTATTGAAGCAAGATACGGAATACTCACAGCAATGATGATTATGCCGAGGATGCATGCCAGTGAAACGCTCCGTTGACTGTGAATGAATCTGTGAGACCTTTGGACTCGCCCACGCAGGGCATCTGAAATAGAGTTCGAGTAGAAAAAATATTCCCACACGTTGTAAGCTTGGGTTTTCGTGATGGTGTGACCGGTTTCGGCGACCTTCTCCATTATTTTTCGGCGACCACCCTGCTCGACACCAGTGTATCCACCATGCTCGTAGGGCCAGCGCTTGCCCTCAAAGAGGAACAAGTATACTTGGTGTATGAAGTAGCCAATTGTAAAACCCATGACGAGAAATATAACTCCCGTAAATTCCCCTACTTGAGGATAGAGAAATAAAATTATTAAGGCTACTGGAAACAAGACGACGTATCCGGGTATAAAGTAGCGAGTCAATACTTCAAGGTCTTTAACTTCCATGTTAATGATTTAAATGCGATACTATTAAATTTGAGGATGGACGAGATTACGACCATAAACGTGGGGAAAAACGGTTTAACCGACGCATTGATCGGGGAAATTAGAAGCCTGCTCCATAAAAAGAAGAAGCTTCGAATAAAGTTTCTGAAATCCGCGCGAGCAAACTCAGACAGGAAAAGCCTTGCAGAGGAGGTGGTGGCCAAGTCTCGCGGGAAGAAAGTCTCTTTGCGTGGAAACATACTGATATTATCGAAAAAATGAGTGATACCGTAAAGGGGAAGGTTGAAGAGTATCTGGCGAAGGCTGAACCTCTCTTTCAAGGAGTTGAAGTAACTGTACCTGAGAATCCCGACTTGGAAAAAATCGCGAAGGAATTTGAGGAGATGGCCTTCAGCTACCTTTCAGATGCCAAACACTTCTTTGAAGACGGAAATTACGTGAACTCGCTCGCAGCCCTCGAATACGCGGAGGGGTGGCTTGACGCAGGGAAAAGACTCGGAGTATTCAAAGAGAAGTAAGACGGCAGGGTCGTCGAACGAGCTTGTGCGAGCGAAGACGGCCCCCTGGTGTGAACTGACAGTGGCAGTTCAAGGGTGGCTTGATGCGGGAAAACGAGTGGGAGTATTCAAGGAGAAGTAACACATTTTTATAAGCCACTCCCCTATAATCTTGGAATCAACCATGGATGTCATAGGTGGTGTTCGGGATTTTTTATCCTCGGACTTTAATAAGGCGCTCGTAGTCTTCTTGCTGGTTTTAGGTGGATTAGCCTACTCGTTCTCTCCCGCGGAGCCTGCTCCCGGCTCGGATTCGTTCATCCATTTCTTCTTTATGCCCACGTGCCCCCACTGCCAGGAGCAGCATGAATTCAACGAAAGGATGGAAGACAAGTTCGGCATCAACATCCTTGAGCACGATGTGACTACAACTGATGGAGGGAAATTGTTTACGGGCTTGTGCGGGCAATACAATCTCGCAGGGCTCGTGCCAACAACGGTCATAGGAGATAGCATCTATGTGGGATTCAATGAGGAAATCGGAGTAAAAATCGAGAATGCGATAAAAACGTGTTTAAGTGAGGGATGCCAGTCTCCCGTAGAAGAACAATGCGAAGGAAAAGAAACGTTTGTTGTGCCACTACCCTTCTTAGGTGAGCGGGATTTACGCGAATACTCGCTTTTAACACTCTCAGTCATGGTAGGACTCATTGACGGATTCAACCCGTGTGCAATGTGGGTTCTCGTTTACTTGATCGCTATTGTCATGGAGCTTAAGAACAGAAACCGTGCGTGGCTTCTGGTTTTCACGTTCGTCGCAGCCTCGGGAATCCTCTACTTCCTCTTCATGACCGCGTGGCTTAACGCCTTCCTAATTATAGGATACCTTAAGATCGTGACCATCCTCGTAGGACTTGCAGCTTTGGGTGGGGGAACCCTAAATCTTAAGGAATACGTTGAAAAGAGGGGGGCCATCGAATGCAAAGTGGGGGATGCCGACTCGAAGAAGAAGACGATGGGTAGGATAAACGAACTCCTGCACTCGCCTTTAAACCTTGCCACTCTCTTAGGAATTATTGCCCTCGCATTCGTAGTCAACTCCATCGAATTCGCATGCTCGGCGGCTCTTCCCGCAGTTTTCACTCAAGTGCTTGCGTTAAGCAACCTCAATCCTCTGATGTACTACTTCTACATCGCAGTCTACGACGTATTCTTCATGCTCGACGACTTCGTAATATTCAGCCTCGCAGTGCTTTCCGTGAACTCGATGGCAAGCAATGAAAAATACATGAAAATCAGCAGAGTCCTTGGGGGACTTCTCATGATCGGAATCGGGATCGTGCTCCTATTCGCCCCGCAGATGCTCAGATAGTCTTATTAATCAGGCTTAGCACAGTCATCGCATACTTGGTTTCCATCCAAAACCCAGTTAAGCCACTTGTTTTTACCGCATGAAAAACAGAGGGAGTTTATCGGATACTCCGCCTTATCCACGACAGCCCGAGTCTTCCCGAAACCAAATTCGAACAGTCTTGATTGTTTGCCTGCCTTCATAATCAACCCTTATTATATAAGGGTATAAAACAATATGTTTCCACGGGGTGGTCGGATGAAGAAGGCCAGACACAAAATATTCGACGATTTAGACAAGCTTCAAAGGCTGAAGATTGACAAAGAGCGGGGCTTGCCGGGGAAGATGTGCACTGTCTATACTCCGATAAAAGAGTGTGTTGGAGGAAAGTGCATCTGGTACGATACCGGTGATGGAAGCTGTTGGGTACTCAACCCGAAGCCAAAGAAAGCAAGAATATAAAACACCAAATAGACGGTGAAGTCAACTTCCATCCTACTGTTAACAGTATTAGTCCTAACATTAGGGTGTATCGGCGGGCAAGTCAATGAGACTACAACAACCACGACAATACTCTGCAGTACAGAGGCAGATGGTTTTGGAAAAACGCAATGCATTTCAGATGAGGCCGTAATTAGGAATGAGCCGGATTTATGCGACCTTCTTTCAGAGAGGATTTGGATTGAAACTTGTCTTAGGAAAGTCGCTGAAGACGCGCTTGACGCTGAAATATGTGAAAAGATTGGGTCTGGGAGAGTTCAAGTTGAGTGTATCAAGGAGGTTGCTGTTAAGAGTAAAGACGGGAATCTGTGCGATAGGATAGAGGATAATTCGAATAAGGACGCATGCTTTTACTCTGTTGCAGTTGGTTCCGCTGATTCGCTTTTTTGCAGGAGTATTTCAGTGGGGAATTCAAAATACAGGTGTCTTGCAATAACAGAGAGAGATGCGAGTGACTGCGGAAAAATCGAAGAAGTTTCAACTAGAGACTACTGCTACTTAATGATTGCTGGCATAAAACCTCTAAATGATTCATGCAGTGTTATTGAGACTGAAAAATTGAAAAACGATTGCTTCACAATTCTCGCAGAGAAGATGTTGGACTTGTCTTTTTGTGGTGAAATAACAGAAACCGAGGGAAAAACAAATTGTGAGGGTAAGGCAAAGCAGGCAATCACAAGAATTCAAAACATGCAGGCGAGTTTCAACGAGACAGTGAAAATCAATCCGCAGTAAAAAAAAGTGAACAATAAAATACTTCTAAAAACGGCATTGATTTTTTTTATTGTATCAACCTCAGCATGCATGAACGGGAAAACCAGTGAAATCCCAGAAACTGAGGAAGAAAAAGTAATAACTAATGTACCGGAATGCGCGAACATAACTGATGAATTCCTCCAGGGAGAATGTCTTCTAAACCAAGCACGGGAGAAACTTAATGAAGACATTTGCAATGACATAATAAACGAATTAAGCCTAGTTAACTGCTTCAACATTTTATCGATCGAAAAAAAAGACTCGAAAATCTGCAATAGGATCAGAATGGTAGAACAAAAAAACGCATGCCTCAACGCATTAGCACTTAAAACCTCAAACGAATCAATCTGTAATATGATTGGAGATGGAGATACAAGGTTTAAGTGCACAGCCCAAGTCAGACAATCACCCATTTTCTGTAAAAATATCAAGGATGTTAAAACACACGATTGGTGCCTGCTAAACCTTGCACTAAAACTATCTAACGCAACAACATGCGAGGAGATTATAAATGTTTCTTTTAGGGACAACTGCTATTTAGACTACGTAAAGGAACACAAGTTAAGCGCCCTAGTATGCAACAGGATTATAGACGACGACGTTTGGGCTGAATGTGAGTCAGAAGCTATCAAACTAAGTTGTGAAGCTGAAAACTTCAGGCCAAAATATGGAAGCCCAATAGAGCCAAGGCGCAAGGAAAGCTAGCTTAAATAAAATAAAAACACTAATAAAAGTTAGATGAAGCGAAAAAACATCCAGATAGTCCTAATAAGTTTGGTGATAACAGTACTTCTCTGGTTTCTTTTAGGCGGAAAGACAACTCCTACAGTAAATGAAACAACCCTTCAAAATGATACAACACTTCTTCAAACCACAACACAAGGACCATTTGCATCAACAACAATAAAGCAGCATGCGGGGGTAATCACTTCAACTAGCAAACCAAGCGAAAAAATAGTCTTCGAGCCGAATAGATTCCAAATTGATCCTAATGCAAGGGTTTGCGCGAAGGGACAGTGGGTTATAGTCAGGATGTACTCTAACTCGACTTGCAAGGAGTGTGTTTGGGTTCAAGAGATCTTTGATGAAGTGGTAAAAGAGTGGGAGGAGAACGGTAGGATACACCCCATAAGATGGGATGTTGACACTGGAGATAACAATTATACAACGGAGGTGGAGGAGAGTATACCCGCCTCGGATAGAAAATTATTTAGGATGTATAGCCCTGAAATGGAAATACCGACGTTCATCTTAGGATGCAAGTATTATCGTGTTGGTTCGGGATACTATGAAATTCTAGACAGGGCATCGGAGAAAAGAGACCTTGAAGACGCAATCAGAGAAATCGTAAGACAGTATGAAAAGGACACTCGCATAGTATCAAGGATTGATGTGGATCCCCCGAAAATCATGGATTACGCCACAACCAGTAGCTTATTCACAACCTCGACATCAACATCCACAACCACAACAAGCTCAAGTACAACATCATCGACTTCAACTTCAACCACAACTACAACAACCACAATCCAGACTGCGGGATTAACAACGATTATCCCCCAGATCCCCCAAATAACCCCAATGTTTTAAATTCGAAAAATACACGAGGTGTAAATAATGACAACTAAAGTAGTTTTGTACGAAAGCATACCCGAAGGTATGAGAGTAATTGAAGCCTTCCCAAGCAACGGTTTCGTCAGTACGATAGCAGCGCAAAGAATTATTGATGGATTAGACATGAAGGTTGTAGGGCATATTGAGTCTGACAAAATTCAGGGTATTGTCGTAATCCACAATTCAGTACCATTAAAACCCATCAGAGTGTATGCTAAAGATGACTTGTGTGTAATATACTCTGAAGTAATGATTCCATTGGAATACGTGAACGAGTTTTCCAAGGCACTTATTGACTGGTTCAACCGTTTAAAACCCAAAGAAGTTTTCGTGTTAGCGGGAATATCTGGAGCTGAAGTATCGGGAGAACATGAAATCCTCGGTATTGCAATAACTGATGAGATGAGTAAGAGGCTGAAGAAAGCCAATGTGAACATCATCGAAAACGGCATGGTCACTGGCATCTCAGCCGAACTTTTGATGCATTGCAGTGGGGAGGGTATTCCTTGCGTAAGTTTAGTTACTGAAACTCATTTCGTACCGGATCCAATGGCTGCAGCATCCATGATCAAGATTCTAAACTCTCTTCTCTCAGTTAAAGTAACCACTGACGAGCTTGTTGCCGTTGGGAAAGAGATTGAATCTCAGGTTAAGGATATTTCAGAGCAGATAAAACGTGGTAAGGAGAAGTATAAGCAGATGGAGTGTTTAACACCAATGTATGGGTGAAAACACTTTTTTATTAATTATTATCAGACGAGTACGCAGGTTGCTTCAACTGAATTCACAGTCACATAATATTTTGTCGGTTCATTATAGGTTTTTCCGTCTAGACTCCAGGACCCTCCCGGTTGTTCCTCTACGTCAAAGCCTAGTTTAAAGCTCTTTTTTATGTACCTGTTTATCACCCCCTCACTTGATGTTTCAGGTGAAGTGTAGGATCCGCTACAATAGTATTGGTCGCTTTTTTCTCCGATGTTTTTCCCCCACCAACAGCTTAGGGTGTAGTCTGAACTACCGGTTTTCGAGTTTAAAATATCGTCTACATATGCTTTTGCGAGTGGTGTTTTTAGTATGTCGGCAGTTAGTTGACTCCCAGATGCCTGAACGAGTATGTTTTCTCCTATGATGTTGCAGGGATTTATATATACTGGTGGGATAGTGGTAGTAACCGACCCCCTGTTAAGGCAACCTGTAGTGAATAAGATTAAAAAGAGTGATGCGAGTAAAAGCTTCTTCATCATTTAAATTAATTGTATGTTTTATATTAAAAGCGATGAAGTATGCTGATAGAATTAACAGGATTCCTCCGTACCTCTTCGCGGAGATTGATAAGACAATCACATCAAAAAGGAAGTCTGGAGTCGATGTAATAAGTCTTGGTATTGGAGACCCGGACATCCCCACCCCTAAAGAAATTGTTGAATCATTAAGTCTTGCAAGCCAAAAAACAGTTAACCACCGCTACCCGTCATACGAGGGAATGATAGAATTTCGGGATGCTTGTGCAGTTTGGATGAAGAAACGGTTTAACGTTGAATTAAATCCAGAAAGCGAGGTCCTAACTTTAATCGGATCAAAAGAGGGAATAGCTCACATGCCCCTCGCATTTGTCAATCCTTCGGATGTCGTCTTGTACTCGAACCCAGGGTACCCTGTTTATGAGGTGGGTACGATTCTCGCAGACGGGGTTCCGGTTCCAATCCCACTTGAATCTGAAAACGATTTTAAGCCCGACTTGTCTGCCATAGATCTAAAGACTGCAAGAAAAGCCAGGATAATGCACTTGAATTACCCTAACAATCCGACAGCAGCGACAGTTGAAACAGAGTTTTTCAGTGAAGTCGTCTCGTTCGCCAAAGAGCATGATATCATCGTCTGTCATGACGCAGCCTACTCTGAAGTCTCATTCGACGGGTATAAAGCACCAAGTTTCCTCGAAGTCGACGGTGCATTGGATGTTGGAATAGAATTCCACTCATTATCCAAGACGTTCAACATGACGGGATGGAGGATTGGCTTTGCGGTTGGAAATCCAGAAGTAATTGCCGGATTGGGTAAAGTAAAACAGAACGTCGACTCTGGAGTCTTCCAAGGCATACAGGAGGCGGCAATAACCGCCTTAAAATTGCCGGCAACAATAATTGAGAAAAACAACAGGATAATACAGGCGCGAAGGAATCTTATGGTTGACGGACTCTCAAAATTGGGTTGGAAAGTCCCAAAACCAAAGGCAACATTCTATTTATGGATTCCAGTCCCAGACGGAAGCCCTTCAATAGACTTCGCCAAGAAAGTCTTGGATGAAACGGGAGTCGTCGTAACACCTGGAGTAGGGTTTGGAGAATACGGAGAAGGATACATAAGAATTGCATTAACACAATCAGAGCAACGACTTAATGAAGCATTAGACCGGTTTGAGAAACTAAAATAATTTTCTTTTTCCCGAGGGTTTTTCTTTTTTAAAAAGAAAAAGGCTCCGCGGGAAGGATACATAAGGATTGCGTTAACCCAGGATGCAGAGAGACTGAAAGAAGCGCTCGAACGACTCTCTAAACTAAAGTAAGAAAATTATAAAACCGCTTCTAGACGGTTTTCCATGGAAAAAATTAAGGTTTTTCAGCCGAACAAGGATGCGAGTCCGCTTGCAGCGTCTTCCTCGCCCTTCTTCTCTTCTTCTTCGCTTTTCTCTTCCTTCTTTGCCTTTGCTTCGGGCGCTGCACCTTCAGGTGCGGCAGCAGCTGGTACGGCTGCGACGGGTGCGGCAGTCTTTATTGCCTCTTCGATGTCAACGTCCTCAAGGGATACTACCATAGCCTTGATCTTGGATTCATCGGTTTTGACGCCTGCAGCAGTCAAAACCTTCTTGACGGAAGCCTCGTCGATTTTTCCCCCAGCAGAGTGGAGAAGCATTGCAGCATACACATATTCCATATTCTAATACCTCATTAAAATGATGGCTAATGTATAGGAAACAAGCCTATAAAAACCTTTTTAATTCCCTTTTCCCCTCTTGTTTCATTTTTTCGACACGGTGTTTCAATGAAACTTATCCCCTGTTTCATCCCAAGGCTTACAAGAGGAATCATTCCTCGCAATAAAAATTGGAGGTGAATCAATACGTGAAAACAATATATTTGTTTGCCGGGTTGACCGCGCTTGCAGTCTTAGGACTGTTGGTTGCGGGGGATGCGACAGACGATGGAGGAAAGCTTGGTCTTCAGGCCTTTAAGGGAAAAGGATTTATGATGGGAGGCCACCGAGGCATGGGCCCCGGAGCAAACCTGGAAGAGTTAGGACTCTCTGAAAACGCAACCCGACAGGAAATCCAGAAAGCCGTGTGGGAGAAGCATCTTGCCGACCTCGGCTTGACCGAGAGTTCGACTATCGGTGAGTTCCGACAGGCTATGCAAACCCAGAGACAGGCCATGCAAGCCCAGATGCAGGAGAAGTATACCGAAATGCTAGGAAAACTAGGTCTAGACTCTGACGCAACACCCGAGCAGATCCGTGAAGCCCATAAAGCCTACTGCGAGGAGAACCCAGACGACTGCCCAACCAAGTTGGGTTTCCGCGGAGGCTTTGGACGAGGCATGAGAAAACCCTGCGGAGGCTAGGGACAAATTGGGTTGTCTCCTTAGGAAGTGGCGGCATAAACGACTAAAAGAGTATTGAATTAGCGCGCTAGGAAGGAGACACCCAACGAACTTTTTTTGTGTTTCATTTTTTGTTACAGCTGTTTCACTAGTATATTAGCTTTGTTTCAACTATTGATTTTTCAGTAGGGAAAAAATGATGTAAAATATCCTTTTTTACAATCCAGACAATGTAGAGGTGAAATGAGATGAAAAAAATATTGATGTTATTTATGACGGCATGGATTCTGACATCCAATGCCTCGACCGCGATTGCGACGGTCCCGACGAACATGGTAGTAGACTTTGATAAAACCTCAGTTCCATCGGTTCTGTATGCAGGAGACAGCGGGATACTAAACTTGGTGATCTCACATTCTGGAGGATACATTGCTGAAAAAGTTGAGGTTTATATTACAAGCCCGCAAGCGCTTGATGTAGAAAAAAGATTTTACCTTGGAACGGTCGAGGTAGGGCAGTCGAAAAGCCTTTCGGTTCCCCTGAAAGTGGCTGAAAATGCAAAGGCCGGATTAAAAACGATACAGGTGACGATAGACTACGACGGCTTCGATTATCTAGGCGAACGAGACGACAACCTACAGACTAAATGGGAGATACCCATACTGATAATGGGTAGCCCGAACTTCGAGATAGACCTTAAAGGCACAACCTACTTTAAGGACACGTTAGACAAGCTCACAATAAACGGTTTCACGCGCGACTCAGTCAAAGATCTCACCGCAACACTCACATCAACGTGCGTCACCTTCATCGGCTCCTCCCGGAAATACGTGGGCGGGCTTGAGGCAAACAAGCAGTTTGACGTGACCTATGAACTGAAGCCTACCGCGTCGGGCGCGTGTGAAGCCACGCTCTCGCTGTCATACAATGACGAGTCGGGCGTCGCAGCAACCGACACCCTAACCCTTGGATTGAACATCGAGGACGCGGGCGTGGACTTCAAGGTGATGAACGTAAGCTACGGTTCAGCAGGTCCCGGAGAGACGGTGCGTGTTAACGTCGCGCTCAAAAACGTTGGGAAGGCGAAAGCCGAGGACGCGACGGTAAGCCTCTCCCTCTCAAGCCCCTTCGTA
>JBDRAY010000018.1:0-6942 GCA_043823295.1 Methanobacteriota archaeon
TGCCACGAAGTGCTGGTGGATTTCATCGGAAATCCCATAGAAAATCCCTAACACTATCGCCAGGGTAATTGCACTGCCCCCATATCTTCTACTTTTCACTGCGATGAGAAGGAGCGCTCCTAATCCAGCATACTCTAGGAAGTGGAGTATGTACATCATGTAGTCTGGTCCTGGTGGTGCTGGGATTGTCGGAGTCTGTGAGATTAAAAAAATTATTCCTGCGTAAAAAACAGCGAGGTTTCCGGCAAGCTTTGGGTGGTCTTCAAGCCATTTAATCGGGTTTATCATCTTTTAGAGTAGCTTGAGGTTTCCGGTTATCTCGTCCAGTTCCGTCTCTAAGGCGGGTCCTATCCCCAGGCAAGTTACAGTTCCGGGTGCGATTTCGGTTCTCCCCGCGTCTTCGATGAGTGCTGTTGCAAGCCTTGCCTTCTTGGCGACGGCGTAAATGTCTTTTAAGTCCTTTAGGTTGTCACACACCACCACAACCTTCTTCTGACCTTGATGCATCCAAGCCTTCTTGTGCGGACTCTTCTGGGCGGCAGAGACTGCTGCGTGGGCGACTTGGGCTGCGAGTTTTCCAGGGGAAAGGCTCAAGTCCCCTCTCACAACAATCACTTGTTTAAACGGATTTCTATCCCCAAAAACTTTTTTGAACAACCCCCTCTTCATTTTTTTTCAAATTAAATACGGAGTTGTGAGTCCCGTAAGCACCGTCACCTTGACTGCCCGTCCAACCCAGTTTGCGAATTCCTGAGGCCCATGAGCGCGCCGACTCTGGTGGCTACCAGGAAACCGTAGATGATGGTGTATTCCATGACACTTAGTAATGTGCATTAAACTAAATATCTGACTTTTTGATGGCAGTTGTTACGCGGTAACTGTCGTATGCAATGCCCAAGTATGTTAGGGGGATAATAAGGTTAATGGGGCCGGATCCGCTTACAAAGCGTGTGGATGCTGCGTAGATAAAAATATAAATTGAAAAAGCGAGTAATGCCCTCATTTTCTCTCCAGCATAGTAGTGACCTAGACCTGGGATGAACAACGATAATATAACACTGAAACCTGGTCTCTTTTGACTCGGTTTTTTATCGCTGCTTCGAGCAGTGGGTATGCTGGAATCAAGGTTTTGGGTGAGTTCCTGTTTTCTGAGTTTCCTGAATTTCCCGTACCCATTATAATCCGAAAAAATTAGGGGAATCCCTTCGAAACCACATTCCATGCAATACAATCTACCGTCGAGTGCAGCTGCACCAACCCACGCATCGACGTTTGTGGGGGGAGTTTGAGTTGGAATCCCGCGCAATTTGGACATACTTTGACGTCCTTTTCCCCCTTGAAGTATGATTCAAACTCTTTTTTGGAATCCATATTCATTATTTAAATTTTACTTTTTATATGTACTCTACAGTGAAAAAATTGGTGTGGGTTCGTGCGGACGGTGATGCGCCTTGGGCTAAGAGGAAGAAGATTTTTGGGGCTGCGATAGAGGGGGGAGCAGATGCTGTTTGGGTGAACTCTGGCGAGGAGGATACTGCGCGAAATATCAGCAAAGTCGAGATTTTAAGTGATGGCGGAAAGGCAGACATCCAGGTCGGAAAAGATGCTTTCTACAAGAAAATCCACAACAAGCAGGACGAGCAGGAGATAGTCCGTGAAGGCGAGAAGAGAAAGTTTGTGATAGTGGATGCTTCGGACTGGAAGATAATCCCGCTGGAAAACATTATCGCAGGCCTTCAAAACCAGAAAGCCAAGATTATGGTTGAAGTTTCAAGTCCCGAGGAAGCTGCGGTCGCACTCCAGACTCTCGAGGTTGGCGCCGATGGCGTATTAATTAACGGGGACCCGCAAGTTATTAAAAAGACTCTCGCCATAGTGGAGGATTTAACGAGCATGAAATTGGATTTAACGACTGCTAAAGTCACGAAAATAAAACCGGTCGGCATGGGCGACCGCGTGTGCGTGGACACCGCCAGCATGTTCAGCCTTGGCGAAGGATTGCTCGTAGGCTCTGCTTCAAACGCACTCTTCCTGGTTCACAGTGAAACACTCAAAAGCGAGTACGTCGGCTCCCGTCCGTTTCGGGTGAATGCCGGGGCAGTGCACGCCTACACACTACTGCCTACCGGCAAGACCTCGTACCTCTCTGAAGTCGCGGCAGGTGACGAAGTACTCGCAGTCGACTATAAGGGAAAGACCAGAAAACTTGTCGTAGGGCGTGCGAAAATCGAAAAAAGGCCGCTTTTGCTCGTCGAAGCCGACGCAGGCGGAAAAAAGATCACGACGCTGCTGCAAAATGCCGAGACTATCATGCTCACCAAGAAGTCCGGGAAACCCATCTCCGTCTCAAAGCTTCAAGTCGGAGATGAAGTCCTCACCTACCTCGAGGAAGGAGGCCGGCACTTCGGGATGAAAATCAACGAAAGTATTAAGGAGAAATGAATCCCGAAGTGGGCGACGAAACGAAGTGAAGTCGCATCCACTTCGGTATGAAGATAAAAGAAAGTATCAAAGAGAAATAGGCTTCTGTCTTCCTCTTTTCTTTTTTAACCTTTTCCGGTCTTTCGTTTTTATATCTTAATTGCCATATTTATTCCTCGAAAAATGGCTAAACCAATTATCCGATTGATTGACGTCACCAACCGTGACGGCGTGCAGACGAGCAGGCTGGGCCTTTCAAAGCTTCAGAAGACTATGATAAACGTCTATTTGAATGATTTGGGCGTCTGCCAGAGCGAGTTCGGTTTTCCAGTTACCCGTCACGAGACGAATTATATTAACGCTAACATTGACCTATCTCGTAAAGGTCTTTTAAAGCCTATCATCCTGTCCGGGTGGATTCGCGCAATCACCAAGGACGTTGAGTCGGCGTTTGAAAATGTGCCTGACATAAAATACATGAATCTTTCAATCTCGACTTCAGACCAGATGATTCAAGGCAAATTCCAGGGCAAGAAAGACCGCAAAGACATCATTGAATCAATGGAAGCTGCAGTAAAGCTTGCCTACGACAAGGGAGCTAAGGGAATTGGAGTTAACAGTGAGGACGCTTCACGGACGGACATCGACTACTTGATAGAATTCTCGGAAGCTGCCAAGGAAGCCGGTGCAAAGCGAATTCGCTACTGCGACACTTTAGGCTACGACAATCCGTTCAGCATTTACGACTCCATTTACGAGCTTGCCAAAGCCGTGAAAATTCCGATTGAAATGCACTGCCACAACGACTTGGGAATGGCGGTCGGATGCTCTTTAGCCGGGGCTAAGGCTGCGATAGATGTGGGAGTTGACGCGTACATTAACACGACGGTAAACGGCATGGGCGAGCGGGCCGGGAACGCGGATTTAATTTCCACGATTCTGGCAGTGCTAAAGTCGAGGGGTTTCGGCGGGAAATACAAGTTGGATGAGAGGATTAATCTGAAAAATTCTTGGAAGATTGCGAAATACGGTTCATACGCGTTCGGAGTTCCCATCCCCATAAACCAGCCGGCTGTTGGGGCTAACGCTTTTGCGCACGAGTCGGGAATCCACGCCGACGGGGCCTTAAAAGACTGGAAGAATTACGAGCTCTACCACTATAAGGAGCTTGGGCGCGGGGAGCCTGAGATAATCGAGACTGGTCGGATGATAACTGCTGGGGAATACTCTGGAATCAAGGGTTTTAGAAACGTTGCCGGCAACCTTGAGATCGAGTTTAAAAGCGACAAGGACGCGCAGGAGATTCTCGATCTAGTCCGATACGCTAACGTCCTCAATCAAAAACCGATTACTGACGACGAGCTGATGTTCATAGCCCACTATCCTGAGGAGGCGCGCCTTCTCATGACGGTGACGCCTTAAGCTAGGCGACCTTCCTTTTTCTCCCCTCTCTTTGAGGGGCTTCAGAGCTCAAGCTCGCTTGCCGGGACATCTCCGCAGCATGCTGTGCCTGAATCCTCTGGTGGTCTTCTCGCACAACCTGCTGGGGGTTGGGCTGCTTCTGCCTTTGAATACACTTTCCCATACTAACATATTCCACTATATTTTTAATTAATCCCCTAATACTTATCTCAAACTCTTTTTGGTGTTGTAATGGCGAAAAAACTTTTTATACCCGGGCCAGTGGATGTTTCTCCCGACGTTGCGGCGAAGATGAGCGAGCCCATGATCGGCCACCGCTCTGCCGAGTATGCGAAACTGCATGAGGAGACTATTGGCAACCTTAAAAAGATTCTTTCCACTGAAAACGAGGTTTTCATCGGAGCCACCTCCTCGACAGGTTTTATGGAGGCTGCTGTTCGCAATTGCGTGAAGGATAAGGCGCTTCACGTCATAAACGGCGCCTTCAGCGACAAGTGGGCGAAAATCTCAGTTGCCTGCGGGAAGAAAATCGAGCGAGCGGATATTCCCTGGGGTCGTGCAGTAAGACTTGAGGAGATTGAAGACCAATTGTCTTCCGGCGAATTCGACACGCTCTTCGTAACACACAATGAGACGAGCACTGCGGCCATGACGCCCTTGGAAGGTTTCGGCAAAATTTGTGCTGAAAACAACGTGACTTTCTGCGTTGACGCGGTAAGCAGTGTCGCAGGAGTACCCCTAAAAGTTGATGAGCTTGGAATTGACGTGCTCGTCACAGGAACCCAAAAGTGTTTTGCAGTGGCTCCCGGCTTGGCGGTAACATCGGTTAGTCCAAGGGCTCTTGGAATGTCTGAGGAGATGATTGATAAGGGAATTTACTTCGACTACAAGGTTTACGAGAAATCCAGTCAAAAGAATAATACCCCGATGACTCCCCCCATCCCGCAGATTAACGCATTAAACTATCAAATCGATAAAATCCTGACTCATGAGGGCCTTGAAAACAGGTATGCGCGCCACAAAAAGATGGCAGAATTCACGCGAAGTTGGGCTAAAAAGAACTTTGACTTATACACTGAAGACTGGTGCAGTTCAGACACATTGTCTTGCATTAAAAACTCGATTAACGCAGATTTAATGGATATCTCGGAGAAATTGTCGGACCGGGGATACCTGTTCTCAAACGGCTACGGTAAACTTAAAGGGGAAGCATTCCGAATCGCGCACATGGGTGATCGAAAACTCGAAGAGCTCAAAGAATATATTGACGTTATAAACGAATTAATGGGGTTGTGAAAAAATGAGGCCGAAACTACTTTTCGCGGATAAAACACACGAAACCGCACTCAAGCTTGCGCAGGAATTTGCTGATGTTGACAAAGACTTTGAAATCACGGCTGAAGACCTTATAAAGCGCGTGAAAGACTATGATGTACTGGTCGTACGCTCCCGCACGAAAGTCACCAGGGAAGTAATAGACGCCGGCGAAAAACTCAAAGTAATAGGTCGGGTGGGCGTAGGCCTCGACAACATTGACACCGAATACGCGAAAGAAAAAAATATCGTCGTAATAAACGCTCCCACATCCCTCACAGTTTCTGTGGCCGAGCTTGCGTTAGGTCTAATGTTTTGTCTCGCTCGCCATCTTCACCACGCGGACCGGACTATGAAGGAGGGTCAGTGGCTTAAAAAGAACTATTATGGAATCGAATTGTACGGGAAGACCGTCGGAATTATCGGCTTCGGCCGTATAGGCCGTGAACTCGCGATGAAGTGTAACGGGTTGGGAATGGAAATAATAGCCTACGACCCCTACCTCACCGCAGAAGACATGCGGGAAGCCTACGCTAAGGAAGTCTCCCTTGAAGAGCTTTTATTCAACTCGGACTTCGTCTCAATCCACATCCCCGCGACAGAGGAAACCAAGAATTTCATGGACTACAAGAAATTCGCCATGATGAAACCTTCCGCCTACTTCATAAACACGAGCCGGGGGCTCGTCGTCGACGAGGAAGGGCTCGTCAAAGCTTTAAAGGAAGGAAAGATTGCGGGAGCCGGACTCGACGTCTACAATGAGGAGCCGCTTTGCCCGACGCACGAGCTCTGCAAAATGGACAACGTCATGCTCACACCCCACATCGGCGCCGGCACCGAAGACGCTCAGATTATTGCCGGGAAAATCGTGGTCGAAGGAATAGGGAAAATCTTCGATGCAGAAAAATAATTTCATGGCTAATCGCACATTTTGGACGGGTATTCTGTTAGGCGTAATCTTTGGTTTGATTCTCGGTGTTGAAGTCATCCACCTGGCTGAAGAGCGGGTTTGCCCTCACCCTGCTTGCGTTGACAAGGCTTCGGTGATTCCGGTGTCTGATCGGGGATACTTTGAGGCCGCGCACAAGGCACTTTCAGAGGCGAAAACGTCCATTCACATCGCTTCTTTCGAAGTCAAGTATTACGAAAACTTTCCTAACAGTAGCATGAATATTCTGGTCGAAGACTTGATAGCAGCCCACAATCGGGGTGTGGAAGTTAAAGTTGTCGTAGACGAGTATTCGAATGAAAACAACGCTTTTGCGAGATTGAGGGATGCGGGCATCGAAATCAAATACGATTCTGAGGAAGTGACAACCCATGCGAAGCTGATCATAGTGGACGGTAAAATCGTGATTTTAGGCTCCACAAACCTCTCCTTCTACGGTATTGAGAAAAATAATGAAGTAAACGTTGTCATCCGCGACGAGGAGACTGCTAGATACTATGAGAACTACTTTCAGAATATTTGGGAGTTAACATGATTCTTGGTTGAGTCGGGCAAAGATTAATATAGTGTTAATGACATAACTTATTTTATAAAATGAGCGAAGTTAAGGATTTGGGGCTTGCCCCGCAGGGGAAATTGAAGATTGAGTGGGCTGAGGAGCACATGCCAGTTCTCGCCAAGATTAAAGCGGATTTTGAGAAGGACAAACCTTTGGAGGACGTTCGCGTGGGCTTTGCGCTTCACGTGACGAAGGAGACTGCGGTGCTCGTTAGAACTCTTGTTGCGGGAGGTGCTTCCGTCGCGATCACGGGTTGTAACCCGCTTTCAACCCAGGA
>JBDRAY010000019.1:0-7733 GCA_043823295.1 Methanobacteriota archaeon
GAGGAAGGCTCTGAAGCGAGGATTATTACGGGGTGTTCGGTTCACCCTGACGTTACGAGCGGAAACCATATTGGGATTTCAGAGTTTTTCATAAAGAAGAATGCTAAACTTCATTTCACCATGATTCATAATTGGGCTGAGGAGACTAAGGTCCGGCCTCGAAGCGCAGCCCGAGTCGAGGAGAATGGGACTTTCATTTCAAACTATATCCTCTTAAATCCAGTTGCAGACCTTCAGATGTATCCTTCAGCACATCTCATAGGAGACCATGCGAAGGCGAGCTTTAACTCGATTATTTACGCCAGGAAGAATTCCCTTCTCGATGTGGGTTCGAAGATCGAGCTTTCCGGGAAGAACTGTAGGGGCGAGGTTATTTCACGTGCTGTTGTGAAAGACTCTGCCAAGGTCATTGCCAGGGGCATGCTTGAGGCGTCTAACTCCCCTGCCAAAGCGCACTTGGAGTGTAGGGGACTACTATTAAACGATGATGCCATAGTTCACGCTATACCCGAGCTTATCGGGAGCATGAAGGATGTGGACTTATCCCATGAAGCTGCTGTTGGAAAGATTGCGGACAAGGAGATTAATTACCTCATGTCGAGGGGTATCTCTCGGGATGAGGCGACTTCAGTGATTGTCAGGGGTTTTCTGGATGTCAAGCTTATGGGCCTTCCCGAGCACTTGGAGCAGGAGGTTCGTGAACTGGTCGACCAGACTACTGAGGGCTTATGATTACGTTTATTGTCGGATTTCTATTTCCACAGTCTTCGAGTCTACGAGTTCGTCAGCGATTATGAGTTCTGCCGTGATGTTGTAGGGTCCCGGAGTTATTCCCGCACACCCAAAGCATGAGGGAGTAGTGTAGACTATAGAAATGAATTGTAGACCTTTGCTTAAATTCATATTGTGGAGCTCGTTCAGTCGGTTTCTGTTCGAATTTATGCCGTAGACTTTAACGTAGGCATTTTCAATTGGTTCTTCAGAGTTTACAGCCACTGTGATGTTCATCTGCTGTTGAGACTTGAAAACCTCACCTGAAGTTCCGAGAAAGTCTATGACAGGTTTGGAAGGTATTTCAATCGGTGATTCAAGGTTGCCAGCTTCCTTTGAGATGCAGCCGTTAAAAAGCAAGATGCAAATGAATGTAAAAAAGATTTTTTTCACAGTATATATTATTTCCCGCTGTTTATATCTTCTCGAATGGAAAAAAATATTTTTATTCCAATCATAGTGCTATTGCTGGCGAGCGGGTGCGTACTTAACCCTCAGTCTAGTGAGTACAGTGAAACCCGAAATCTTATTGGAACATTCATTACAGTAACTGTCTACTCGCAAGACGAGAACAGCGCCTTGAAGGCGATAAACTCAAGCTTTGAGCGTATGAGCGAACTTGGGGATGAACTGAGCCATTACTCAAAGACTAATCAGGTTTTTCAACTAAATTCTATTGGCTTTGGAAATCTAATTCCGGTTTCAAGTGATCTCGGCATCGTAATCAATAAGTCCTTACAATACAGCGAGCTTTCAGACGGTGCCTTCGACGTTACGGTTCAACCTCTCGTCAATCTTTGGAGTAGGGTGGGAAGTAATGGATCATACCCCAAGGAGTTTGAAGTTGAATTATTAAGGGGTTTCGTAGATTACAGAAACCTTGAGTTTAATGGCTCCCATGCCTGGTTTAAAAAGTATAATATGAGCGTAACCTTCGGAGGGATTGCGAAAGGATACATAGTTGATCAGGGATTGGAAGTTTTACGCTCAATGAACGTATCCCACGCCCTCATTAATGCGGGCGGAGACATCGGAGTTTACGGCGGGAAACCCGGTGGAGGCGGGTGGAGTCTTGCACTGCAAAACCCCCGGGATAAAAGCGACTACATCACAGTGATCGAGATTTCAGACGGGGCTGTTGCCACGAGCGGAGACTATGAACGCTACTACACGGAAGACAAGAAAGTCCACCACATCATAGACCCTCGGACGGGATACTCGGCAACAGAGCTTATCTCAGCCACAATCATCGCGCCCACAGCCACAGACGCAGACGCCCTTTCAACCGCAGTATTCGTGCTAGGTCCCGAAGAAGGGCTCAGACTCGTAGAATCACTCGACGGCATTGAGGCGCTAGTCATCACCGAAGACAAGGAAATCAAGAGATCGAGCGGATTCCGGTTCTAGAGGAAATCAAGCTCTGTTATGAACGCGTCCCACGTCGGATACTCCCAGACGAGCGCGACTTTAAGTCCCCTCTCCTTAAGGTCTCCTGAAATCTCCTCGAGAACCCAGGAGGCTGTGAGAACCCTGAGGCGTTTCCCATCCACCTCGATAAGATTTTGGGGGATACCGTACTCAACTTGCAGGCTATCCCTCAAACGCCTAAGCCTTGACGTAGTATTCGCCCGCTCTTTCACGGGCAGGGACTCGAGTTTCCGGTTATAGCCGAAGGACGGCTCAAGCCCTGGAAAGTATATTGCACCGCGAAGGAGTATCCCCTCGCCGTCAACAATGTCGAACGGCTTCTTCACGTTTCTCGCCCGCCTTATAATCCTCCTTCCGACCTGCACCCGGTCCTTGAGTTTGACCGTGCAATAGTGGACTGATAGGTCGTTTTCGCGGGCGCAATATTCAAGAAGCCTTCCGGCGACAACATCACTCCCAGCAATTGCTGATGAATCATCGTTTGATATTTGCAGTCCCAGCTTGGAAAGCGCATGATAGTTCGTCTCAGATACTTCCATCTCGTTTATGTTCATAAATGACACTCCCAAGCCGCTTACGTAGTCTACGAACTCAACCGCCTTCTCTTCCTCATCGGGTATTGCGGGAATCTCGCAGCCGACGCTCCAATCATACTTTAAGGCTAACGCTATTTTCCCCCAATCCTTCTTCTCGGGGTGAAAGCGTATCTCATCCAAGCCCGCCCGATAAAGGCGCCTTAACGTCTTGTCCGTTGCAAGAGCTCCCGAAGTGTAAAGGTGCGTGTGGAAGTCACCGCCGAAAGAATTCTTCAGTAATCGAATGTATTTTACCGTCCTGTCCAACCTCATCAGCGGGTCACCGCCCGTAAGCCCCGCACCTTCCGCATCACAGAGCCTCGCCTCCTCGACGATGTCTTTCGGCCTTCGAATCCACCACTCGTTCGCGACGGTGACGTCCTTCCACCTCCTACGCTCCGAAAGCGGGCAGTAAAAACACCTCCCCGGACACAAGCCCGTCACGAACAAAACAAGCTTCGCCCCCCGAACGCACAACCTACAACCTTCAGGCAACCGCCCCACAAGCTTCGAGTAGTATGGCGTGTCCCTGATCTTCCTCATGAATAGAAATAGCATTACGAAAGATTTAAACTCGAAAAGGATAGAATAGTAAGTGATGGATATTTTAGAAAACTTCGACAGAATCTTTATGGAGGCGGCAAGCTCGACGGCCTTGTGCGACTATTGTGTGAACCGAGGAACCACGATATGCAAGTTCTGCGGGGGAGAAGCCCCCGAAGAAGAGGACTAACGCTCAAAATCTTTTTATCGCCTTCGTCGGGCAGACTTCCGCGCACTTGCCTGCGTTAGTGCACTTTGCGTACTCTATGCGCGAGAGGTTTTCCTCCATCATACATGCTTCGTTCGAACAGTTTCGAACGCATAAGCCACAGCCGATGCATCCGACTTCACAAACACTTCGAACAAAAGCTCCATTATCCTTCGACTTGCACAAAACATGAAACCTGTTGGATTTGGGCGTGAGCTCGAAGAGTTTTTTCGGGCAGGTTTTAACGCAGTCTCCGAAGCCTAGGCAACCCCACGCGCAGGCCTTCTGGCCTCCGCCTAAGAGGCTTGCCTGAGCGCACGATGGTACGCCGGAATAATCGAACCTGCCCTTGCAGCGGACTCCGCCACTGCATTTCACGGTCGCAACCTTCTGCGACTATGAACGCTACTACACGGAAGACAAGAAAGTCCACCACATCATAGACCCTTGGACGGGATACTCGGCAACAGAGATTATCTCAGCCACAATCATCGCGCCCACAGCCACAGACGCAGACGCCCTTTCAACCGCAGTATTCGTGCTTGGGCCTGGAGAAGGTATGAAACTCGTGGAATCCTTGAAAACCGAAACGCTCATTATTACGAAGGATAGAAGAATACTTAAATCTGGGGGATTCACATTCTAACTAGAATCCCTGTTTTTGTGTTCGGTCAAACATACTAATATTTCAACCGCCCAATTAGTTACAGGATGACTAGACAAAAGAGTATGCTGTTTGATAAACGTAAAGCAGATGACAAACGGGTATTGTTCGTCTTCCCCGAGTCCCTCGACCGCTTCACTGCCTTATCTCAAGATGAATTTGAACCAGCTACAGAATCCTCAAATGCGATGGAATTATATAGGAGTCTTCGGGATAGGATTCGGGTAGGCCAAGAATTCAAATCCATCCGCGAAGTGATGTTGTCCCCCGAATTTATAGTTAAGAACGCTTTAGGTGGTAGAGGCCCATTCAATGAAGGTGATTTCTTGGGGGGTGGGTGGGGAGCATATGGCACTGACAATTGGGTGAAGAAGTGGGATGTGGGAAGTCTGGTTGCGAAAGAGGCAAGTCGCGAGGAAGGGAACTTATTCTTTCTCTCAGACACCGACTTTACTTTAGTGCCTTTTGCAGATGCCGCCAAATTAATGGCGGAAAAAAATAATCCTGAAGCAAAGGTGGGCGCATTCATACTCGACGCCCACGCGGACGTGTTCCCCGCGGGACAGTTAGGAAAATCATCAGCACTCGCCTTTTCCCTCGGTTTCTTCGGCAAGATCGGGCCTGGATGTGAGGATTTGGAGGACGTCCCAGTCATTCACGTTGAGCCGTCCCTCTCCTATGCCACCATAATCGGGCTTCCCCAAGGCATGAGCCATGACAGGACTGAGGGAGAAACTGTAACAACAATATCAAACGCCCCAATACTTGTTTCAGATTATGAATTACTGGCGTTCTCTGAAAAACAATATTTAAGCGACGACGCACCCGACCCGGAAAAACTGGCAGAGTGCACTGAAAAAGCTGTGGATGCAATGGTTCGTGCGGGAGTGACAAACATGGTTTTCAACGTCGACGTGGACGTACTTCGCAGAACTGGTTACTATGGCTTTGAATACAATTTAGATAAACGCTCATACAAGAGCGGGGATTACAGAGGGTTGGACGGGATGCAAGCAATATCTGTTTTAAAGCAGGCTTGCAGACTAGCCCACGAGAAAGGCATTGAAGTCGGAGTCCCTTGCGGGCAAGGTAGAATGGCAGCGAACATAACCGAGTTCATACCGGAATACGATGCAGGAGAGACGGGAGACTTCATAAAAAGGATGATCAAGGTTGTCAATGGTGAAGTAAGCAGGCTATACGGGAGGTCTAAGCAGACCGCTTAGGCTAATTCTTTTATGCACTTTGTGGGGCAGACTTGCGCGTACTTACAGACAGAAAGGATATTTATGTGTGTATACAATATATGTATATTATATGTATGGTGGTTTTCATGTCTTTGACGAGAATTAATGTACTGGTACCCCAAAAATTATTGAATGAATCGCGCAAGCTCGTAGGTAAGGGCTATTTCAGCAACTTCAGCGAGCTTGTGAGGGATGGCATACGCAAAGAGATTAGGGATTACAACAGTGGACTTACTGGTTTAACTGAAAAAGACCGGGAGCTTTTAGCGTGGGCTAAGCAAGCCAAGAGGAGTGGCGACATATTTTCAGGGGAAGATATGGAAGAGCATGGACTCAAACTTTAAGCTGGAATACACCCTCTTCTTTGCAAAACAGTGGGACAATTATGACAGTAAGACGCGAGATATTATAAAAGAAAAATTACGTCTTTTGAGGGATAATCCATTCAGGTATCCGATACACAAGGGATACTTGCGAGTCCAGAAAGTCAAAGTAAACATTGAGGGAAAATACCAGCGCCTCATGTATGCAGTACACATTCCCGAGTCAAACCACATCCTCATCCTGGGAGTCTTCGCAAGAGACATGGATTACCGGGATTTCGAGAAAAAATTCAAACACCTAAAAAAGAAGTAATTCCTCCAAACTCTAGCATTCAATCTCTTTAATGCATTTGGTCGGGCAGACTTCCGCACATTTTCCGGTGTTGTCGCACTTAGTGTAGTCTATCCGGGCCAGATTTTCCTCCATAATGCATGCTTCCTTCGGACAGTTTCTAACGCAAATTCCACACCCGATGCATCCAGCTTCACAGTAACCCTTCACTGCCGCTCCCTTATCCTTTGACTTGCACAAAACATGAAACCTCTTGGACTTGGGGGCAAGCTCTATCAAATCTTTCGGGCAGGCTTTCACGCACAGCCCGCAGGCAGTGCACTTTTCAGGGTCGATTTTCGGCAGGCCGTCGTCGCCCATGGTCATCGCTTCGAAGCGACAAGCCTTCACGCAATCCCCAAATCCAAGGCAACCGTAAGAGCAAGCTTTTTGCCCGCCCGCGAGAACAATCGCTTCGGCACACGAGGGAACTCCCCTGTATTCATACTTGTCTTTAGCCCGCACTCCACCACCACACTTCACAATCGCGACTTGAGGCTCCTTTTCCTCAGCCTCTACGCCTAAAACCTTGGCAATCTTTTTAGCAACCGCCCCCCCGCCGGGAGCGCAAGCGTCGTGGCTTGCACTACCCTCAATAATCGCCTCGGAAAGCGCTCTACAACCCGTCTTACCGCAGGCCGCACAATTAAAGCCGGGGAGATGCTCCTCAACCTCCTTCGCCCGCTCGTCGATTTTAACGTTAAACCGCTTTCGAGCGTAGGCTAGTGAGTATCCGAAAGAAAGCCCTAAGGCAATTAGAAGCCCGCCTGAAAGGAGTATTGTATTCACCATGGCTACACCTTAATCATGCCTGAAAAACCCAAAAAAGACAACGCGAGAATCCCTGCAGTAATGAAGGCGACTGGAAGCCCCTCAAGCGACTCTGGGACGTCAGAAAGCTCAAGGCGTTCGCGAATCCCCGACATAAGAAGAAGGGCTAAAGTAAATCCTACTCCCGCCCCGAACCCGTGGACAACGCTTTCGATAAAACCATAACTCTTCGAAAAGTTTATTAGAACAACTCCCAGGATTGCGCAGTTTGTCGTAATCAATGGTAGGTAGATTCCAAGCGCATTGTAGAGTGCACGGCTTTTCTTAAGGATTATTGTCTCTACGAACTGGACGAGAGATGCTATGACGAGTATGAAAACAATCGTCTTAAGGTATTCAAGCCCTAACGGGCGGAGGAAGTATATGGATAAAAGCGAAGAGGCGGTTGATGCCATAGTCATCACAAAGATTACTGCAACACCCATACCTAGCGCAGTGGAGGTTTTTCGCGATACTCCAAGGAACGGGCAGATTCCCAAAGCCTTCTGCAAAATGAAGTTGTTGACGAAAATCGCACTTATGAGAATTGCTAGAAGACTCATTTAAAAACCCTCCTAAGCCTTTTTGAAGTCGCAAGCAGAAGTCCTAAAGTCATGAAAGCTCCGGGAGTGATGATCATGATGGAAGCACCAGTTATTGGCAAACTCGCAAGAACTCTGCCCGAAGCAATGATTGAGCCGGTACCAAGAACCTCTCTCAATCCCCCTAGAAGTATAAGCGTTAATGTAAATCCGACACCCATGCCAGCCGCATCGAGGATGGAGCGGAAAACATTTTTTTTCGCTGAGAATGCTTCGACTCGTCCCAAGACA
>JBDRAY010000020.1:0-13893 GCA_043823295.1 Methanobacteriota archaeon
ATTACTCGACAGAACTTATGGCATACAAGGGGGCGAATAATCATCCTGCCGAGTGAGACCGACGATGTTAGCGTTCGTCATGAAATAATCCACGACGTATTTACACTTCAACCGCAGGATAAAAAGAGAGATTTGGCTTTGTATGTCCATGATACTCTCGTTGACGAAGACCCGGAACTTTATCACCATATATCCCAAGCCGGCTTACTGTTAGTTTCGAAGGGTTCTTCATTGAAATCTAAGATTTGGCAGGTGAACGAACTTACTGCGCGATTACTTGAGGGAGACCATAAGGCGGATTATAGTCTGCCTGCACCGAGAGAGTTCAATACTGCAGATAAGCAAGCGTGGAGTGAACACTTAATGCAGTTGCACAGAGAGTACAGGGAACACGCAATACACATACTCGGAAACAGCCCACACAAGTTGCGTGAAAAATACCATAAAATGGGTTTCATCTGGCCTGGAGAGTGATTTTCTTACAAGATTTGACTTAATAATTCAACTAGTTTGTCATTCAGTTTATCGATGTCAAATTGTTGTGCGACTATTTCGCTACCGCATAAACCCATTTGAATCCTTATGTCGGGGTGATCGATTAGATACTCCATTTTTTCAGCTAGAGCATCCACATTTCCGATTGGCACTAGAAAGCCCGATTCACCGTCAGTGACTAATTCCGGGATTCCACCGCATGCAGTGGTGATCACAGGCAGGCCACTTGACTGAGCCTCCATCAATGAGACGGGTATTCCCTCCCGGATACTGGGCAAGAGGAAAATGTTTGCTCTCAGATAAACTCCCGATACTTCATCTTGTGTGAGCTCACCCAGGAATTTAACACAATCACTGATCCGCAACTGTTTAGTCAATTTTACCAACTTATCTCGTTCGGATCCTTCACCGACAATCAAGTAAAGGTTTTTCCCTGACTCGCCCTTTAATTTCGCGAAGGCTTTCAGGGAAATATCGTAGCCCTTCTCTTCGGTTAGTCTGCCAACTGTTAAAAAAACCACTCCTTTGTCGTGGGATCTTTCACTGCCAACAAATTTGAATTTTTTCCTACTAATTCCCATATGATGGACGCGCATCTTTTTTTCGTTACAACCTAAGGAGATAAGTTTTTTCTTCCAGTGGTTGCTCACAGGTAAAAAAAGATCTCCCTTGGATAATAAATTCCTGTATACTCGATCACCATTCTCAGCTAGATATTTCGACATGTCTGATCCGTGAAATACTGTGACGAGCCTGCCGCTGACACCAATATCCTTAAGATACGTGCCTACGATTCCATTCGGGCCGAAGTGACAATAAATTATATCAAAATCTTTTTTCGGGAATCCATTATTCAAAAAAAAGACGCACGTATAAAACAACTTAAGTGATAGTGCCTCTCGACGGTAACAGAGAAAATTAAGTGATTTAAGTATCTTAACTGGATCTTTATGGAAATTTAGGGTAAGCAAGAATAGTGCCTTAAGAAGTCTCTGTAGTTTATCTTTCGGAGTGTGGAAAACCCGGATTTTTCCCATAAGCCCGTATTTTTTCACATCCGAGTGGATTTTTTTTTCGCGTGGATTGATCTGAGCGAATATTTCCACGTCATGCCCCCGATCTATGAGTCCCGTAATCTGGTTTAAAATAAATGTTTCAGACAGTTTAGGGAATGCGTAGACAATGAAGGCGATTTTCATGGTGTTAACCTAGATTGAATTGTTTGTGTTTTCAGTAAATAAATGCAACCTAATCTACGAATTAGATTCATTCAATCCTATTTTTTCAATTGAGATAATCAAGAGCTGCAAGTCTGAGACAACACCCCTCCCCCCCCCCAAGGATTAAAAAAGATGTGTGAGAATGTGGGGTTCATATGGCCTGTCAAATAAATTCTCGTGCTCGTATGTTCTGACATTATGATCCAGTCTTGTCAGATCCTGGGATTCACATTCATCCTGGTTTTATTAGTGCTGGTTTTCTCACTTCAAAAAAGCCTTCGGGAAAAAAAGATCAATAGATTACCGGACAAGCTTGCGCGAAAACACTACTTGATTTTTTGGGCTGCGATACTTCTCGTGGGGGTAGTACCGCGGCTTGTCAACTTAACAATGTTCTATCAAAACGATGAAGGATACTACATGTATGTCGCCAAGAAATATTTCGAGGGGGGCTCGCTTTACAATCAACTTCTCTTCGGGCATCCGCCGTTGTATCCGATCGTGACGGCCCAGATATTCAAGGTTTTTGGAGTTGGATTAGTTCAAGCCAAGCTCGTGCCGGTTACATTGTCGATCTTGACTCTGCCATTATTATTTATGACAGTGAAACGGTTTTGGGGTGTGAAGGAGGCCATGCTTTCAACTCTTATTTGGTCGTTTAATCCACTCATCATGATTAATGCCGGAAATCCGGGCATGTATGCTGAACTAATATTCTTCTCCCTCGCATCAGCAATTCTTCTTTTAGTCGGGTTGGATGAGGGTGGAAAAATCAAAATATTTTTCTCAGGGGTTTTGGCAGGACTAGCTGCATCATACAGAATGTTTGGACTATACCTTATTTTCGTGGGAATCATTTATCTCTGCTTACGGGATAGGAAACAAGTGCTACCCTATTTTATGGGTCTTCTACTGGTTGTTGCACCACTTTTCATCCACTACTTTAATTCGTCTCCTGAGACTTTTTCATATATGCTGTTTGGATACCATGAGAGTAAAAATATTTTGGGGTTGAGTTTTCTTGAAAAACTCGGAAGCTTCGTGAAGAACTTCACAGTTTATCCGATGTTTTTCATCTTCCCAATCCTTGCCATCCTAAACAGGAAAAAAGGTTTAGATTGTCGTGAGGATGTCACAACATTCTTTGCCATGTGGTTTAGTGGGATTATACTACTCCCATTCATCCCAATGCACAAGGCATTTCTCATAAACAATTACTCGATATTCTTCCTGCCTCCACTTGCAATACTGTCAGGGAGATTTGTGGAATTCCTAAATGATAGGTATTGTAGACTCTTTGTCGCTTGCATAATACTTATAAATATTTCAATGATTTGCTTCACATTCCTACTTAACATCGAAAACTACTCGACAATCGGGAACGTGAAAAAATACGTGGAACACAACACGAGACAACAAGACACAATAACAGGAGACCTAACCCCCATGATATACTTTATCGGAGGCAGAGACCTCACATCTCAACGATTTAATATGACCCCAAACACGCTCATGAAGCTTTCTGAAGGTGCTGACGGGGGGAAATGCGAAACCGAATGCGAGATAATAAGTGAAAAAATCATTTCAACTTCAGCTTACGTGCTAGTAAGCGAAAGGGAGGGTGATGCAGAGGAAATGAAGACGCAACTTGAGAGACGGGATTGCATTGCAGAAAAAAATATTGGGGACGTAATACTGTACACGTGTGGGTAAAACACATTTACTTTGATAAACTCTGACTTTTCTCAGTTGCAGCTTTGACTGCGTGATAGAGAATTTTTGTTAAATCAGACTTCTCAAGGACTTTCATACCCTCGATCGTGGTTCCCCCGGGTGAACACACCATGTCGATGAGCTCGGGAGGGGTTTTCCCTGTCGAAAGGACCATTTCCGCAGCACCCTTAACAGTCTTGGCAGAAAGCTTGAGAGAATCCTCTTCAGACAAACCCAGGTTTACACCAGCCTTGGAAAGCGCGTCGATTATGTAGTAGACGTAAGCCGGGCCACTCCCTGAAAGGCCAGTAACCGCGTCCATAAGAGTCTCGTCGACTCGGACTGCAACACCCAAACCCTTCAACAATTCACCAATGAGCTCGCCATCCTCCTCGGAAGCATTTTTACCGAGGCAATATCCTGCGGCAAGCTCGCCTACGAGGGTTGGAGTGTTTGGCATGACCCTGATGACTCGGGCAGTTGAAATATACTTTTCGATGAAACCGGTCGTAACACCTGCGACGATAGAGACGATTATTTTGCCGCCACAATCAGCCTTTATCTCCTCTAAAACATCCTCAATGCTTTGGGGCTTGATACACAAAAAGATTACGTCAGACTTCGCAGCCAAACTAACATTATCTTTAATAGTTGCAACACCAAGACCACCCAGCTCTGCAACCCGCTCGTCGATCAGATCACTTACAGTTATATCTTGACCGTCAACCAGTTTATTATCAAGGAGCGCGCGAATGAGAGATGAACCCATCCTTCCGCCGCCGATGAAGCCGTAAATCATGGTAAAGTATTGATGTTATTAAAGTAAAAATTAATTCCCCAGTTTAAAGAGTATTTCGTCAGGTAAAACATCCTCTTTATGGGATTTCACGGTTAATGCCAGGGCCCCACCATTCTTGGTTTCGAAAGCCTCGACGAATATGTCGTAAGACACTTCCTCATCACCTTCTCCAGGGCAGATGAACGAGAAACTACCCTCTTTTTTATCATCCGAAATTTCAGCCATCTCCTTGAGCTGGGAGACAATACCCTCCTCGCCACCCGAAACATCCATGTTTGAATGCTTTCGTAGAAAGTCCGCCAAATCCATCCCCACTAATCCGTTTGATTCTGCCATACAATATTGTATCCTCCACCATCCTTAGGCTCAATTCTAACGGGACTTATTGGCGCGACAGCCGTGCAAAGGTCTCGGGCAGCCTGCCTTGAAGACGCTTCATCAAAGGCCGTACGAGACTTAACTCGCATCATCAGTTAAAAAATACGGAATCCAGATTAATAAGAAACCAGGTTAAAGTTTCCTGCGCGTGAAGTTGTTTTTTTTTTTCACTTCACTGAAGTCTTTGTCATCTTGCGGGTGAGTGAATGCAGGCCGTATGCTGCGAGCATCACCAACAGGAATTCTGTGACCATTCTCATTCGGATCATGCCGAAGAAGAATGCGTGTGGGAGACTGTAGGAGGCGAGTACTAGGATTAGGATAGTAAGCTGGCTGTGTTGACCTTGTTTGAAGGCGAATACTATACCCGCGGCCGCGAAAATCATCATGGTAATGTACGGAATCGTGTAGGCGAGGTTCCAGAATAGGTGATTCATTTCGTAGTCCTCCATGCGAAAGTCCCAGTACCTTAAATACTTGAGCACTGAGTTTTTCAGGGTTAAAACAGGGTTCGTAGTGGCGTATTCAATGGCAATTTTTTTGAGAATATTGTCTCGCTTATAGAGATTGGTTTCCGCCAAAGCCTCGGGGGGGAGTCCATGGTCTCTTACGATGTCTTCCAGAGACAGGATGTCATATCGTCTGATGTACTCACCAACCAAGGCGTTGTTGCCGATGTAGAGGTTGTACCCGCTGTTGGGTGTGAACAGATTGAGATGACCGTGGGAGACATAATTCACCAAGGTAAATGCACTGCAAAGCAGAATGAAAACAGCGATTGAAATGGAGACGCGTATAATACCTTCCCTAGCCACCACCGTTTTCCCTTGCTTTCTTCCAGTAAGGATAAGGTACATGGAGTAGAGGTAAAGTACGCCAATCGTGAACATTGCATTCGGACGAAGCATTATAAGTGCAAAAGACACGATTGAGAGTATCAACCCCAATCTCAGGCTCAACCCATTCTTAAGCCAAGCAACAAAGACAACCACCCATGCACAGAACACCACGATGGTAAGTCCCACCTGCGGCTGCCTAGCTGCGATCGAAACATAGTAGGGAAGAAACGCCACGCCAAAGACGCTAAGCCAAGAAGCGGTTGGGGGGAAATTCAATAGCTTGCTTAAAAGAAAAACAAGAGGGCCTACAAAAGCGTGTATCGACAAGAAGAGGCCCAGGCATATTAGGGGTTGTTTGAAGCTGATCGTCCACAGAAGAGAGTTGACTGTTTGATACAAGGGGTAGTGATACTCCACAAGGTTAGACTGTAAGAAGGCGTAGTTAGTTTCTAAAATACCTCCAGAAAGAACGATGAAGACAATACGGGGGATTAGACAGATTATCCACGCGATAATCAACCCCTTCCATAATCCATCCTTAGTCGTTAAGACCATCCTACCTAATCTGTCGGATATATTCCAAGTGATGTGAAAAATCAACCAATCCGCTTGTGTGTGAACTTGCTTTTCCCTTCGGCGTAATCTTTGACAATCTGCCCTTTTCCTTCGAGCACCCACTTGTATATGACGAGGCCTTCAAGGCCGACGGGTCCGCGGGCGTGTATTTTGTTGGTTGAGATGCCTACTTCCGCGCCGAGTCCGAATCGGAAGCCGTCTGAGAAGCGAGTTGAGCAGTTGTGGAAGACGCAAGCAGAGTCTACGAAGTCGAGGAATTTTTTCGCAGAGTCCTGGTCCTCTGTGACGATGGCGTCGGTGTGGTGGCTGCCGAAAGTGTTTATGTGTTCGATTGCTTCATCAAGACCTTCGACTACTTTTATCGAGAGTATCAGGTCGTTGTACTCAGTCACCCAGTCTTCGTCTGAAGCTTCAGCAACATCGGAAACGATTTCCCTCGTCCTCGCACAACCCCTAAGCTCCACTCCCGCCGACTTGAATTTCTCGCACATTTCCGGCAGAAACTGTTCTGCGATTTTTTCGTCAACCAGCATCGTCTCCAGGGCGTTGCAGACTGCAGGATACTGGGTTTTCGAGTCAAAGCAAATCCCCTTGGCCATCTCAAGGTCGGCAGCTCCGCCGACGTAGACGTGGCATATCCCGTCGGCGTGACCGAGGACTGGAATCCGAGTGTTATCCATAACGTATTGGACGAAAGAGTTTGAACCGCGAGGAATCACAAGATCCACGTACTCGTCAAGCTTTAAAAGATCTGATACATCACCCCTGGTTTCAATGAACTGGATCCAGCCGGACGGTATCCCGGAGACGGACTCTGAAGCATCACGGATTAACTCGTAAAGCTTCCTGTTCGTGTTTAAGGCTTCGCTCCCACCCTTCATGATAACGCTGTTGCCTGACTTTAAGGCAAGGGATGCAATCTGGGGTACGACGTCTGGGCGGCTTTCAAAGACAGTGCCCAGAACACCTATTGGAACGGACTTTTTAGTGAGAACCAATCCCTTATCGAGCTCGGTTTTCGAGAGCACTTCCCCTACTGGATCATTTAAGTCTGAAACACTTTTCACACTTTCCACAATCCCGGAAATCTTTGAGTCGGATAGTTTGAGACGGTCTAAAAGAGCCTTGGAAAGCTTACCGTCCTCCAGCAGGATTAATCCTTCCCTCACGTCCCCCTCATTTACCTTTAATATGGCTTCCTCACCCTCTTCAATAGCCTGTGCAATCTTGTTGAGTGCCTGATTCTTTACTTCCGTCTTTACGTTGGCCAAAACGATAGATGCAGTATAAGCCTTACGAGCCTTTTCTTTTACGTCCATTTTCAGATTGAATTATTTATTATACTCGTATTTTAACCTTGATTTTATCGAATTTTCATATAGAGGATACCGACAATCTTGAATTCTAAACCTAAAAAGCAGTTACGAGCAGGTAACTTTAATAAATTAATATAATGGCAACGTTAGTACATACTGTATTATGGAAGTGTATCTAGACCACGGCGCCACAACGCCCGTCGACCCTAAAGTCTTGGAGGCAATGCTCCCTTATTTCACAGATAAATTCGGGAATCCGTCAAGCCTTCATTCAAAGGGCCGGGAGGCGGCTTTCGCTATCGAAAACTCGAGGAATGTTTTGGCAGACAGGTTGAATTGCAGTGTAGAGGAGATTATTTTCACTTCGGGAGGGAGCGAGGCAGACAACCTTGCAGTTAAGGGTGTGGCATACGGCGGCAAGAAGAAGGGTAAGAACCACGTCATCACATCGACTATTGAGCACCCGGCAGTCGCAGAATCTTGCGCAAGCCTTGAAAAACAAGGTTTCAAGGTGACTTATTTACCCGTCGACAAGGAAGGGTTTGTCGATCTTGAGGAATTTGAGAGGGCGCTAACTGAGAAGACTTCGATTGTCTCGATCATTCACGGAAACAACGAGATTGGGACGATACAGGATATTGGAGAGATAGGGCGAATCTGCAGTGAATCGGGTGTGTTCCTTCACACCGATGCGGTGCAATCATTTACGAAAGTGCCGTTTGACGTGAAAAAATTCAATATCGCACTTGCCTCATTCTCAGCCCATAAAATCCACGGACCCAAAGGGGTGGGAGCATTGTACGCTAGAAGTGATGTGCAAAGAATCCTTGAAAAACAGGTTGACGGGGGACACCACGAGCACGACCTTAGAGCGGGCACGGAAAATGTTGTAGGGATTGTTGGGTTCGCCAAGGCCGTTGAACTTGCCGAAGAGGGTCACGCAGAAAAGATGAGTGAACTCCGAGATAAGTTGATTGAGGGTTTGTTGGGAATTGAGGAAACTCATTTGAATGGGCCAACCGGTGCGAATAGGCTTCCGAATAATGCCAGCATCTCGTTTCATTCCGTTGAGGGTGAGGGAATCCTCTTATACCTCGACGGGAAGGGTATTTCCGTTTCAACCGGGTCGGCTTGTTCGAGCAAAAGCCTTAAGCCTTCAAGCGTTCTCACCGCTATCGGGCTTGCCCCCGAAGTCGCACACGGGACGATAAGATTCACTTTAGGGAGAAATACAACTCAAAAGGAAATAGACTACACGATTAAATCTACTCGGGAGGTTGTTGGAAAGCTTCGGAGTATGAGCCCAATCTGGAAGAAATAAAAAATGTATTCAAAAAAAGTCATGGAATTATTCGAAAACCCGCATAACGTGGGTGTTATCGAAGACGCTGACGGAGTCGGTGAGGAAGGGAACACAGTCTGCGGGGACTTGATGACAATCTACATAAAAGTCAAAGACGACAGGATCTCGGACATTAAATTCAAGACCTTCGGTTGCGCCGCAGCAATAGCAACATCCTCGGCAATCACAGACATCGCAAAAGGAAAAACCATTGAGGAAGCCAAGAAAATCTCCAAACAAGACGTTGCAAGAACACTAGACGGACTGCCACCGATAAAAATGCACTGCTCAAACCTTGCGGCAGACGCGCTCGGAAAGGCCATAGAAGACTACGAAAACAAGCTCAAAAAAGACGGCGTTTAACTTTGATTAACTCTTCTTCAACTTCGTGAAACACTTTCTTCGCATACTGCCTCTGGTCGTGGGATGCTATGACTCTAGCACCCCAAAGTTTCGCTATCTTATTCGCCACCCTCCTGTGGGCTCCCGTAAACTCCTGCTTATCGCTTAAGACAACTTTTCCCATAAGTTGCATTACATCCACTCTCGTGTCAACACACCCGTCTCGAACAAGAGTCACCGACTGAACAGGAATCCCGATCGAAGATATGAGAGCGGTTCCCTCCTTGACTTCCATTAGACACCCAACGCCCAACACAGCCTTCGGACGATATTGTTTGATCATACGCTTTACAAAACTCGATCCGGGAACGACAAAAAAGAGGTATCCCAGCTTTTCAGAGAAATCCTTAAGCTCTCCAATCCCGCACCGCCCGCAGTTGATGCAATTTATACCCTCCCCGGAAAGTTTTGCAGGACAATCAGGATGCCTTAAGCACTGTGGTAGGAATATCGCCCTCGCCGCATAAGAGGTTTTTCTATATGATCTCCGGTAAAGTGCGTTTCTAGTTGAAGTCAGCATATGATCGAGAAACTCGCCTTCAACACCCAGAATCCAAAGAACCTGTTTTATGGGAGCCTCGAAAACGTTTATCACCATTAAGGAGACGGTTGGAATGAAAACCTTCTTCGTCTTGATAAAGAGTACCACCATTAAGGCTCCGAAGGATATTAAAGAGACTGTGACGGTAACTGCCGCAATGGCCGCCGCACCAATAAAGTAAACCCAGTCTCCGTTTAGAAAATCCGCCAAAGCCATAATCTTAATATTCAAGCCCCCTGATACCGTACAATCCTTTCTTCATGGGATGCTTTATCTCGCGCATTTCAGTGACGAGATCCGCTGCATCCATTATCTTTTTCGGCGCATACCTGCCGGTTAAAACCAGGTTTGTCTTCGAATGTTTCCTCCTGATTAATTTCAAGACGTCGCCGACCTTAAGGTGCTTTAGGTTTAACACGACGTTAATCTCGTCGAGTATTACAAGATCGTATTTCCCCGAAGTTAACGCTTCCTCTGCGAGCTTCAATCCCTTCAAGGCATTCTGCCTGTCTTTCTCCTCCGTCTCAAAGCAGTGCCTACAGTTACCGCAGTCGATTAATCCCTTCTCCATCTGCTCGGAGTAGGGGCAAGGCCTTCCAAGCTGGCGGACGGTAAAGTTTTTCAGAAGGTCCTTGGAGGCGATATACTCGCCGATATGTTTTCCCCCTTTAAGAAACTGGATTACGTAAACCTTCATGCCGTGACCTAGAAACCTGAGCGCCAAGCCCATTGAAGCGGTAGTTTTCCCCTTCCCCTCCCCGGTGTAAACGTGGACGAGTCCACGACCTTTCTTAATCATGATCAAACACTACATGCCGAGTAACCACAGCTTGGACATTTTGAACAACCCTCCTCGAATGTGAGATTGCCATCGCATTCAGGGCAAGTTACGGATTTCTTCCCCGATTTTTTTTTCTCAGACTTATCCTCGGATCCAGACTCCTCACACTCATCACGGTTCACAGACCCAATGTTCAACACCTGCTCTTCCCGGCTCTTGTCCCGATATATTGTAACTCCCTTGCAACCCAGCTTGTAGGCTAGGACGAAGACCTCCTCGACCTCCTCGGTTGAAGCATTAGAGGGGAAGTTCACAGTCTTTGAAACGGCGTTGTCAGTGTGTCTCTGGAATGCGGCCTGCATTCTAAGGTGCCATTTCGGAGTGATGTCGTGGGCTGTTACGAAAAAGGCTTTAACTTCCGGGGGGATTTCCTCGATGTGCTTAATCGAGCCTTCCATTGCAATCCGCATCATAAGCTCTTCACTATGGAAGCCTCGTTTCTTCGCAACCTCCTTGAAAAGCGGATTAACTTCTAAAAGCTCGGTTCCGTCCATGACGTTTCGAATGTAGGATATTGCGAAAAGTGGTTCAATCCCTGAGGAACAACCAGCGATAATGCTTATCGTACCCGTAGGTGCGATTGTCGTAACCGTGGCATTCCTCATGTGCTTGTGATTCTTCGGGAACACGCTATCTTTGAAATTCGGAAACGATCCCCGCTTCCTTCCGATCTCCCCGGACTTTTTCACAGCCTCATCTCGGATGAACTTCATGACCTTCTCACCCATTTCAACCGCTTCCTCACTGTTGTAGGGTATTTCCAAGCGGATGAGCATGTCGGCCCAGCCCATAACACCAAGCCCTACTTTTCTGTTAGCCTTCACCATCCTGTCGATCTCGGGCAGCGGATACTTACTCCTGTCAATAACGTTGTCTAGAAAGTGGATTGCAGTATGAACGCACTTTTTTAGCCTACTCCAGTCGACTTTCCCATCCGCTACCATAACCGACAAATTGATGGAGCCGAGATTACACGCTTCATACGGGAGAAGCGGTTGTTCCCCGCAGGGGTTGGTGGACTCAATCTCCCCGAGCTTCGGCGTCGGATTATCCCGGTTGATCCGGTCCAGAAAAATTATCCCGGGCTCCCCGTTCTTCCAAGCCATGGCAATCATAAGCTCGAAAACCGATCTAGCCGAAAGCCTCTTAACGGGCTTCCTATCCCTGGGATTTAAAAGCTCGTAATCCTCGCCTGCAAGTACTGCCTTCATGAATTTCTCGGTTAAACCAACTGAAATATTAAAATTGTTCAACTCGTTAGTCTTCTCCTTGGCCACTATGAAATCAAGTATGTCGGGGTGATCCACCCTAAGTATCCCCATGTTCGCCCCGCGGCGCGTGCCACCCTGCTTTATGACTTCAGTCGACGCATTGAAAACTCTCATAAAAGATAGGGGACCCGAAGCTATCCCTCCAGTAGATTTCACTACATCACCTTTAGGCCGAAGCCTAGTGAAAGAAAACCCGGTCCCGCCGCCGCTCTGATGGATTAATGCCGTGTTCTTAACACCCTCAAAAATCGATTCCATAGAATCCTCGATGGGGAGTACAAAGCACGCCGCAAGCTGCTGCAATTCCTTGCCGGCGTTCATAAGCGTCGGTGAGTTAGGCAGGAAGTCGAGTCTCGTCATAAAGTCGTAGAACTCTTTCTCAGCAGCCTTCACATCCTTCTTAGCGTATTTTTTGTCGGCTTTGGCAATATCCCTTGCAACCCTTCTAAACATTCCTCCAGGAGTCTCAACGATCTGACGGTTCTCATCCTTGCGCAAGTAACGGCGTTCCAACACCTTGATTGCATTCAAAGAAAGTTTGATGTCATCTTTAACACCTAAAAGAGTTTTAGTCCCCCTAAGCTTTGAATGTTCTTCACGGTAGAGGATGTAGGATTTGGCCATTTTAGTCCGACCTTCCTCCATGAGAACCCACTCAACGAGATCCTGGATTTCCTCGACACTGGGAGTTGTACCTGCAAACTTTTTAAACAACTCCTCCTCAACTTTCTCAGCAAGCTTTGAAGCAAGGACACGGTCAGTCTCTCCGACAGATATCGCGGCCTTGTAAATCGCATCAACGATTTTTTCGCGGCTGTATTTTACGAGTCTTCCATCTCGTTTTTTTATCTTGCTAACTTTTGCACTCATCGTCAAGTAATAATTAGAAATTAGGGTGCAATCACCTTTTTTACAGGCACGCACCCCATAAATATTTCGGGTGTTGAATACATTAGAATTGTGATATAAATATTGGCCCAAAAAAATTTTTAGTCTACTGACTCAACTCGTTCTACTTCAGGAATCTCGTCCTTAAGCTTCTTTTCAATCCCCATTTTAAGAGTCATCTGACTCATAGGGCATCCAGCACAAGCGCCCTTAAGCCGAACCTTCACTACCCCGTCTTCAACGCCCACTAATTCCACGTCACCGCCGTCCGCCTGAAGCGCCGGGCGAATATCCTCCAACACCTTGGAAACCTTATCTTTCATGATAGAGAATACATAAGCTTAATGAAATAAAAGCGTATAAAGCCATTTCTAATTAATGGTTTCCGATCCTGAGTTTAAAGCGAAAGCGGAAAAGATCCTTCAGTTGAATGAAAAACTCACCAATCTATTAAATCAGGGTAAGATAAGTCGGGAAGTCTACGAAGAAAAAAAGAAACTGTTTTTTGAAAAACTCTCAATTCTCAAAGAGATTAATATAGGATTATATGACAAGGAAATTGAGGCATTGAATTCGAATAAGAGCAATCTCGAACAACAGTTACAAAAAAATATTATCAGCCAAGAGCAATGCCAGAGCATGCTAGGAAGTCATAAAAAACAGGAGGATGAACTTACTTCCGAGCGAGGCTTGATTGAGCTTTACGACGATGAAGAGTATTTAGAGCACTTGTGTAGGCAGAATGAGCGACCTTCTTCTGGACTAGAATCCTCGAGCGATTCCCCGGGTACACGTATTTTTTCCCCTCCGAGCAGTGGAGTGGGTGTGCAGAACCGTGCAGATATACCGTCTAACCGTCCTTATGCAATAATTATTGTTTTGTTTTTATTCTCAGTGGTTATGGGTATTATATCAAGTTCTCTAGGTGTTGTCGTTGGTACCTTCATCTCAATTTTTGTTGTATTAGTTATCGCTTCCCTTATCCTTCATGGCTGCACAATTGCATTAAAGGTTGAGGGTGCTTCACCGGGGAGGGCTTTCACCACAACTGCTACGATTGTGGTTGTATCAATTGTTTTTAGTTTTATTCTCATGATTCTCGGGCCACTGGGAGTAATTTTCTTATTCGGGATTGAAGTTGCAGTGGTTAGATACTTTTATGGTTTAGGGTGGGTTAAGGCAGGAGTAACAGTTATTTTGTTTATAGGTGCAATATTTATCGCAAATTTAATATTGACATCGGTTTTATTCATACCCTACAGCTTATCAAGA
>JBDRAY010000021.1:0-11029 GCA_043823295.1 Methanobacteriota archaeon
ACCATCCCATTGGAATACGGTGAGGTGGCGGACATTACTCCCGACATGCGGCTTACCCTGTATAATGCCGGGCATATTCTAGGCTCCTCGATAATACACCTTCACATCGGAGAGGGGCTTCATAATCTGGTTTATACAGGGGATCTGAAATTCGGAGACACCCGGCTTTTAGAGGCTGCTGACTTCGACTTTCCGAGGGCTGAGACACTTATAATTGAGTCAACTTACGGCGGAAGATACGACATGCAGCCGAAGAGGAGGGACGCTGAAAAGCTTTTAATAGACACGATAATCTCTACTATCGAGCGCGGTGGGAAAACATTGATTCCAGTCTTCTCTGTCGGAAGGAGTCAGGAAGTCATGATGGTTTTGGAGAACGCGTACCGCAACAGCGACCTTGAAGTGCCCGTTTACTTGGACGGTATGATATGGGAGGCGACTGCAATACACACGTCTCATCCGGAGTATTTGAAAAAGCACATCAAGCACAGGATTTTCAACGGACACAACCCCTTCCTAGTAGACGCCTTCACGAAAGTCGTGCACAAGGAACGGCAGGCTATAATCGACAGTGATGAACCCTGCATCATTCTTGCAACTTCCGGAATGATGACCGGCGGCCCCTCAGTCGAATACTTCAAGCAGTTCGCAGAAGACGCGAGGAATTCGCTCACTTTTGTGGGATACCAGTCTGAAGGGTCTTTAGGCCGCAGGCTTCAAAACGGCGTTCCAGAGGTGGCTTTGGATGTGAAGGGTAAGACCAAGGCTATTAAAGTCAAGCTTAATGTTGTGACAGTCGACGGATTCTCAGGTCACGCTGACCGCAGGCAGCTTCTCGGTTACGCGAAGAAGATTAGGCCTAAGCCCAAGCGGGTTATCGTAGTCCACGGTGAAGCCGAAAAGACGACGAATCTTGCTATGACACTCGCTGACATGTTCAAGTTTGAGGCTACCTCCCCCCGGAATCTCGACACTATGAGACTAGTATGAGCTTTTTTTAATATTAATGGTAAGTACATTCTACAATGGATGTTTTAATCGTCATTCCGCCCACAGGTTTTATCGACGGTGAAGTGACGGTGTCAATAGAGATTTTTAATGAATCCAATGTGAGTTTCGAAATAGCCAGCACTGACAGCAGCTACTGTAAGGGGGAGTCGGGCATGATAGTCAAACCCGACAAAATCATTTCCGAAGTATCGCCATCGCACTACACAACAATCCTTATGATTGGCGGGGAAGGGTCTAAAAACTTTTTCTGGGAGAACGAGTCAATACTCTCGATGATAAAAGACGCGTACTCACACGGGGATATAATTGCTGGTATGAACTCTGCAGTCGTAGTCCTTGCAAACGCCGGAATCCTGGAGGGTAAGAAGGCGACTACATCATCCTCGCCTGACGCATTAGATAACTTATCCTCACACGGAGCAATGTTCGTGCAAAAACCGGTTGTGGTGGATGGGAACGTGATAACTGCTGAGGGTCCGTATGCAATACTCGAGTTTATGGTTCAGTTGCTAGACCTTATGGGAGTTGAATGGTATTCTATTTAATGAGTCTTCTGCCCGCGAGCTTGGATGGAAGACCCCAGAGTTTGATGAATCCTAAGGCAGATTTCGAGTCGAAACTATCTTTGCCAGTGTATGTTGCAAGGCCCAAGTCATAGAGGCTTTTAGGACTATCCCGCCCTACAACTGAAACACCACCCTTGTAAAGCTTTAAACGGACTTTCCCTGTAACTTGCGTTTGACTCTGATTAATATATGAATCCAAGTCCATCATAAGCGGCTCATACCAAAGCCCAAAATAGACTAGACGCGACCACTTGGAATCCACAATTTCCTTGAAAACAAGCTGCTCGCGAGTTAAAGTCATCCGCTCAAGCTCCTTGTGCGCTTCAAAAATCACAGTGGCCGCAGGGCACTCGTAGGTCTCCCGGCTTTTAATGCCAATAATCCTATCCTCAATCAAGTCTATCCTGCCCACCCCGTGGGCTCCTGCAATGGAATTAAGGTTCCGTATAAGGTCGATTCCGCTTTGACTTTTACCGTTCAATGAAACTGGAATTCCCTCGTTGAATCCAACTTCCACATATTCGGGTTTGTCGGGCGCTTCCTCAGGTTTCTGAGTCAACCCATAAGATTCTTCAGAGGGCTCGAACATGGGGTCTTCGAGAGGTCCTGCTTCGGCTGAACGACCCCAAAGGTTAGTGTCATAACTGTAGGGGTCTTTTTTAGTCACGGGAACTTCAATCCCGTGTTTTTCAGCGTAAGCGATCAACTCTTCACGGCTCATCCCCCAGTCTCGGGCGGGGGCGATTATCTCAAGGTCCGGGTTGAGAGTGTTTATGGCGACGTCAAAACGGACTTGATCATTTCCCTTGCCTGTTGAACCGTGCGATACTGCGCAAGCCCCTTCCTTCCCGGCGATTTCAACGAGTTTTTTCGCAATGAGAGGGCGTCCAAGTGCGGTTGAAAGGGGGTACTTTCCCTCATACATTCCGTTAGCCTTAATCGAAGGGAAAATGTAGTCTTTTACAAACTCTTTTCGGGCGTCAATGGAATAAGTCTTGACTGCTCCAAGCTTTTTGGCCTTATCTTCGATTGCCTTAAGGTCGTCGATCTCTTGACCGAGCTCAAGTGTTACTGTAACGACTTCAGCGTCGTATTCATCCGCAAGCCACTTGACTGCGATAGACGTGTCGAGGCCGCCAGAATACGCTAAAACAACTTTCATATTTAGGACTAATTTATAGGCGTGCATTTATAAAAAAGCTGTTTTTCATCCGATTTTATCTGCAAGTTCCTAAATTATTGTATGGGCAGACGGATTGTGCGCACGAACGTGAACGCATTTAGCGGACAGGTCCAGGCGGGACCAGAAATCAACTTCAGCCGGCACCGGGTTCCCGCAAGCCTTTATGACGACCTCCTCGAAGACGTGTCCGAACTACTCCAGAATCCAGGATTCTTTCAGTCTCTTCCCCTTGTGGAACCCGACAAATACCGTGTCCGCCGCTATGAATTCACACCCCCACCGGATGAATCGGGCGTCGAACATCCGGCAATACCCGTTGTCATCAAGGACACGCACGCGCCCATGGACGACCCCTACCGCCACGGTCTCGACTGGAAGCTCATGCGCGACATATTCAAGGCACACCAAGACGCAGTCAGGGAAGGCGTCATAACAGCCGACACCTACGACTTGCGCACGCCCAGCAGCTACGGCGACCTATACGACCGGTTCCTCCTGCTAGAGCACGTGGACGGCTCAAGCTACACGCAAACAAAAGACTTGTTTATTGCCGCGGGAGGCGGCCCCGTCATGGAAAGCCTTGTTCGCGCAAACGACGACTTCCATCAAAACTGCACGATATTGCTTGAGAAGGGAATCATCCCAGAACGCCCCCAATCCTACCACGTCATAGTCGCCGGCCAACGGCCGTCAAACAAAAAATGGGTGTTCTTCCCAGCCTACGACATCGATTGAGTTTACGATGCAAAAAACCACCCGTAAACCAGGGTAATAGGAGGGGATTCTCCTTTAAGTAGGACGTCCGGCCTAAAAGACCCTGAAAAAAGAAAGTGGGTTTTTTATACGAATTACTGCTTCGTTTAATGTTTTAATACTGTTTGCGGAATATTTACCCTACTAATATGACTTTAGCTAAGCGTTATGATTCCAAGGAGGCTGAGCCTCGCTGGCAGAAGTTTTGGGGGGATGAGGGAGTTTACAGGTTCGATCCTGAGTCAGAGGCGGAAGTATACTCTATTGACACTCCCCCGCCTACGGTCTCCGGGAAAATGCATCTTGGACACGCTTTCAGCTACAGTCAGCAGGACTTTCTCGTACGCTATAAAAGAATGCGCGGTTTCAACATCTTCTACCCGTTCGGAACCGACGACAACGGAATACCAACCGAGAGGCTGGTTGAGAAGGAGAAGAAGATCCTCGCCCGCGACATGGAGCGGAGCGAGTTCGTAAAGCTTTGCCTTAAGACTCTTGAGGAAGAGTTGCGTCCCAAATATATTGCCGATTGGAAGAGGATTGGCATGAGCTGCGACTGGAGCATCTTCTACACCACGATTAACGAGCACTGCCAGCGGATCAGTCAGCGAAGCTTTATCGAATTGTATGAGATGGGTCGCGAGTACCGCAAAGACGCGCCGACCATGTGGTGTCCTGAATGCCAGACCGGGATTTCCCAGGTCGAATGCCAGGACAAGGAACTTGATTCAACCTTCAACGACATTATTTTCAAGATTGGGGGTGAGGACGTCCAAATAGCCACGACCCGCCCTGAGCTTCTCCCCGCATGCGTCGCAGTCTTCTACCACCCCAACGATAAACGATATAAAAAGTTTGAGGGAAAGAAAGCCAAGGTCCCGCTATTCGACCTTGAAGTCCCGATTCTTGCTGATTCGCGCGCCGACCCCGAGAAGGGGACTGGCGTCGTCATGTGCTGCACTTTCGGAGACCAGACCGACATGGAATGGCAGAAAGCGCACGACCTTCCGATTCGCGAGGCCATAAGCCCTGATGGAAAGATGACCGGGATAGCTGGCAAATATGAGGGACTTTCCGTCTCGCAAGCCCGGGAAAAGATTATCGACGACCTTAAAGATGCGAGACTCCTCGTAAAGCAGGAGGCAATAACACATCCCGTCAACGTCCACGAGCGTTGCGGAACCGAAGTCGAATACCTAAAGAGCAAGCAGTGGTTCATCAAATACTTGGACTTGAAAGACGAGATGCTCGCCTGGGGCGACCAGTTGAATTGGTTTCCAGACTACATGCGGCACCGATACACTCACTGGGTGGAAGGCTTACAGTGGGACTGGCTGATTTCAAGGCAACGATACTTTGGGATACCCTTCCCAGTCTGGTACTGTGCGAAATGCGATGAAATAATACTTGCAAGAATTGAAGACCTGCCAGTAGACCCCTTACAAGACAAGCCCCCAATAACCGAGTGTCCAACATGTCAGGGAAAAGAATTCACACCTGAAAAAGACGTCCTCGACACGTGGGCGACAAGCTCGCTCACCCCACAGCTTGCAGTCGAATTGTTCAAAGACCATCCAATCATTGAAAAACTATATCCAATGAACCTTAGGCCCCAAGCCCACGACATCATCACTTTCTGGCTGTTCAACACAGTCGTCAAATCCAGGATGCACAACCGCGTCAACCCATGGGCTGACGTAGTCATATCCGGCCACGCCCAAGACCCTCGCGGCCGGAAAATGAGCAAGAGCAAGGGCAACGTCGTCGAACCCCAGAAGATGATTGAAAAATATTCCGCCGACGCATTGCGCTTTTGGGCGGCGAGTTCAAAGCTCGGAGAAGACCTTCCTTTCCTGGAGAAAGAGCTTCACTCCGGTGAGAAATTCATGACCAAAATCTGGAATGCATCCAAGTTCGTTTTCATGCACCTTGAAGACTACAATCCCAAAAAGAAGGCGCCCGAGCTCACAGTCATAGACAAGTGGCTTCTCGCAAAGCTGAAAGATGTTGTCGACGGAGCTACAGACTCATTTGACCATTACGAATACTTCAGGACTAAATCCGACTCTGAGAAATTCTTTTGGCAGGTCTTCTGCGACTACTATCTTGAGATGGTGAAATACAGGCTTTACAATCCAGACAAGGTCGGGAAGGAATCCCGGCGGGCAGCGCAGTACACGCTATACCAGGCGCTTCTCGCAGTGCTCAAGCTTATGGCTCCTATCATGCCTCACATAACAGAAGAGATTTACCAGGGAACCTTCAGAGAACACGAGGAATCCAAGTCAATACACAATTCAAGCTGGCCGGAAGTACCTGACGAATTCCAAGACAAGGAATCCAAGCAGGCGGGGGATTTAGCAGCCGAAGTAATCCGCCTCATCCGCAAAGCGAAATCAGACGCCAACATGCCCTTGGGGGCGGAAGTTGAGAAAGCCGAAATACAAGTTCCAAAAGGAATGCAAGAAGTGCTGAAACTCGTCGAAGAAGACATCAAGGGAACGGGAAAAATCCACGAGCTTATCCTAAGTGAAGACGCTGGAGAAGACGTTAACGTGTCCTTTAATGAGTAAATCCTTTTTCAAGCAAATCTATAACATATAACAAATGGTTTCTGAATCTTGTTGGGATATTAATCCCGGCTGCGGGACGGGCTCATGCCCGGATCATTGTCCGGCGCTCCAAGGCAACAAACCTTGCTGGGAGTTCGACTGGGTTGGAATGCTCTCAGAGATGGAGCGTTCTGAGCGGAATTTCTGGCGGAATTGGGTTAAGGAGCGTTGCATCAACTGTCCAGTATACGAGCAATACCCTGGTGAGGTCGAGTCTTTTCTGGATGAAATCCACTCATTTCTTTAGTAATCGCGACTTGGTAATAAACTGTTTTATTTTTCCTTTTTCTGATTTGCCTGCCCCGAAAAATAGTTCCTCAACTTCAAGTAACACTACACCTTCTACAGAATTCTCTACCATAATTTCTTCCCCGGACATGAGCTTTTCCGCTTCTTCCCGTGAAACCGAAACAACATTTTTTCCTGCTGAAGGACCTAGAAGCTGTGCCCCCTCAATCGTCGGCTGAAACACTCCCTCGACTAAAGTCCCGATGTGAAGTCCCGTCCACTCAACGTCAAGTCCCGGATTCTCACATCCCGTGTAAAGAAAGTATTTCACACCACCCTTTGTCTCACGGTACAGGTACTCCCCCTTTGGCACCACAGCCTTAAACTGCCTCCCCACGATCTCTTCCATCTCACTCATTTTTCCTAACCTTTGCGATAAAGTACGAGCCAGTCGGATTCAAGTGCGGGTAAATCCGCAGGCACTTCCTCGTCCCGGGCGACAAACCCTTCCTCGCAACAACACCCGGAACCTTAACCTTTACGACCTCCCCACTATCAAACTCACCCAACAAATAATCAACAACCTCCTCATTCTCCTCAAGCGACGTCGTACAAGTCGAGTAAACAAGCTCGCCACCCGAATCCAAAGAATCGAATGCCGAGGAAACAAGCTTTTTCTGCAATCCCGAAAACCTTTTCACACGCTCAGAAGACCAATCCTTTAAAACACCCCTATTCTTCCCTACCGTCCCAACACCCGAACAAGGCGCGTCCACCAAGACCTTGTCGAACAAAACTCCTTCATTGTCGAAAGCGCACCCATCCCTCTTAGTGACAAGACAATTCGAAACCCCACACCTCTGGATGTTGTAGACGAGCGCGCGAATCCGCTTGTAATTGGGTTCATTAGCGACCAGCACTCCTAAGTTCTCCAAGTCTGCGGCCAACTGCGTGGTCTTGGCACCCGGCGCCGCACACAAATCCAAAACCCTCTCTCCGGGTTTCACATCCAAGACGACGGGAGGAATCATAGACCCAGCCTCCTGAATGAAAAACAATCCGAGCTGGTGCTCAAAGGAGAGACTAGTAACATCATCAGAAACAAAGAAAGCATTAGAATGCCACGGCACCAAACCATGCTCGATCCTATTCTCCCTGAAAACATCAGCAATAAAATCAATCCGAGTTTTCAAGGTGTTCACGCGCACAGCCTTCCGCAGCCTAAAACCCACGGCTTGGACAAACTCCTCAAACTCCGAACCCAAAATCCTCTGGTGATACTCTCGAAAATCCCCGGAATCATTCAACATATAGAATATATTTAAACCAAAAGCCGTTAAGTATAAGTTCACAACACAGCCAAGTTAGGATGTCGGAATTAGCCGACGACTAAAAGGCCACGCAAGCGACTAAAGCCGCTGCGCGCAAGGACTCCAGTCCTTGCCGTCTTCACTCGCTTCACGCTAGCTCGATGACCCTGCAAAAAATGCAGGCGAAACATAAAACACAAAATGGCCGGGTTAGGGTAGCCTGGTAATCCTGCTGGACTGTGGGAAACTTTATTAAAGTTTCATCAAAGGGACCGTCTTCGTGCGCTAAGCACTTGACGACCCAGACGAAACAAACTGAAGTTTGCTGATATCCGGCGACCCGGGTTCAAATCCCGGGCCCGGCCCAACCTTTTCTTTCTTTTTAGAAAAAAGAAAGAAAACGTTGACGAAAAGAAAGAAAAACTAGTTAGTTTTCTTGTTCTGTTTTTCCTCGACTTCCCTCCAGAAAGCGTCCCGCACCTTGTAGTAGAGGACTAGTGATGGGATGAGTACCACGACCGCGATTACGAGGGAAAGCGGAAGTGTTATACTTGTTTGTATGGAGCCTGTTAGAATCGAAGATAATGCTAAAACCATTGAAAATATGACTCCTAAAATAGACAGCTTGAATTTACATCCTTGGGAGTATCCGCAACAAGAACAGCCCATAGTAAAACACCTCGATAAAATATTCAACTTAATTGTAAAATAATCATTAATTTCCTAAAATACTCTAGTTATTACCATGCCAATTGAGCGTTCACCAAAACCACAAGGTGATCTTCCAAAGGTTTTCGAAGGGTGTAGTCCACAGCTTGAGGTTGCACTGCGTGGAGTGCGCACGCGCAAGGCGAGCAAAACATCATATTTTGATTTGATAAAACCTCACAATCATAAATTGATCGTCGAGATGGCGGACTACTCTCACCCCGAAAAAGGGGGTGGTTTAAGTCGAGAAGAGTTCCGGGAGTGTATGGCGTGGAATTGGCTTGCGAACAAGGAAATGGTTCAAAAAGAAGTTACAGAGCGAAGGTTGGAAAGAGTCAGGCCCCCAGCTCCATTCAAGAAAGATGATCCTGGATCACTATTATTGTTTAATGAGGCAGGCACGATAATACATGCTTCACCTCCAAGAGAAAAAGGATTGAGGGATATTGAGTATACGCCAATGCACCTTCGAAAGGCAAATCCGAATGTACCCCTTCTAAGCAAGGCAAAAATCAGGTCCGACGTCTACGAGGTAGGTGGATTCGACTCGGAAATAGTATCCTCAACGTCGGGAATAGAACTACTCTACAAGTCAAAATCCGAAAGCACGCAACCCACAGTAGACCTTATGAAAGTCGACGATACACAAGTAGTTGAGCCTGAAAAATGAGCTGAAAATCAATCATTTAAATAGTCTTCTTACGAGCTGAAAATCACTCATTTAAATAGTCTTCTTACGTATTCATATATCACCGATTTACGCGGTAGTTTCTAGGAAAAAGGCGATTTGTGTAACCGCCGAAACCTGGAAAACGCTTCACAAACTAGATTCTGAAGGAAACGCCCAACAAATAGAGGGGGTACTCTTTCCCGTTTGTGATGTAAAAAATCAAAATATGAGGGCTTTATCCCGTACGGGAACTGCCTGATCAAGTAGGTTAAGTCTTGAAGGCTAAACGTAGTGTGAACCCATATTATTATTCCTTTACGCGACCAAACATAACTCGAGTTGATCCTGCTCGAGGCTACTGCTATTGGGGTTCGATTAAGACATGCATGTTCAGGGCACGGCAAGGCCCTGGCAAATAGCTCAGTAACACGTGGACAACCTACCCTAAGGAGGCGGATAACCTTGGGAAACTGAGGACAAAACGCCATAGGTTGCGAGTGCTGGAATGCACGCAACTCAAACGCAAAAGACTATTGCCGTCTAGCGCGCCCTAGGATGGGTCTGCGGTGGATTAGGTTGTTGGCGGGGTAACAGCCCACCAAGCCCACAATCCGTACCGGCCGTGAGAGCGGGAGCCGGGAGATGGATACTGAGACAAAGATCCAGGTTCTACGGAACGCAGCAGTTACGAAACCTCCGCAATGCGCGAAAGCGTGACGGGGGAACCCCAAGTGCGCTTGCACTGCAAGCGCTTTTATCGAGTGTAAAAAGCTCGTCGAATAAGGGCCGGGTAAGACTGGTGCCAGCCTCCGCGGTAACACCAGCGGCTCAAGTGGTGGTCACGTTTATTGGGCTTAAAGCGTATGTAGTCTGACAGCTAAGTCTTCTGTGAAATCCTGCCGCTTAACGGTAGGGCGTGCAGAAGATACTGGCTGTCTTGAGGCCGGGAGAGGCAGGAGGTATTCCTGGGGTAGCGGTGAAATGCTATAATCCCAGGAGGACCACCAGTGGCGAAGGCGTCCTGCTGGAACGGGCCTGACGATGAGATACGAAAGCTAGGGGAGCGAACGGGATTAGATACCCCGGTAGTCCTAGCCGTAAACGATGCGAGCTGAGTGTTGCCGGAACCTCGTGTTCCGGCAGTGCTGAAGGGAAACCGTTAAGCTCGCCGCCTGGGGAGTACGGTCGCAAGGCTGAAACTTAAAGGAATTGGCGGGGGAGCACCACAAGGCGTGGATGCTGCGGTTTAATTGGATACAACGCCGGGCAACTCACCAGGGGCGACAGCAGAATGAAGGCCAGGCTGAAGGTCTTGCCTAACAAGCTGAGAGGTAGTGCATGGCCGTCGTCAGCTCGTACTGTGAAGCGTGCGGTTAAGTCCGTTAACGAGCGAGACCCGTGCCTTCATTTGCAACTCGTGTGGATACACACGGGGCACTATGAAGGGACCGCTGGCGATAAGTCAGAGGAAGGTGCGGTCAACGGTAGGTCAGTATGCTCCGAATCTCCTGGGCTACACGCGGCATACAATGGCGTGGACAATGGGTTGCAACACCGAAAGGTGCGAGCTAATCCCCAAAACACGTCTTAGTCCGGATCGAGGGCTGAAACTCGCCCTCGTGAAGCTGAAATGCCTAGTAATCGCTGGTTACCATCCAGCGGTGAATATGTCCCTGCTCCTTGCACACACCGCCCGTCAAACCAACCGAGTGAATTGAAGGTGAGGCGTACTCCATTGGGGCGCGTCGAATCTCTGGTTCGTAAGGGGGGTTAAGTCGTAACAAGGTAGCCGTAGGGGAATCTGCGGCTGGATCACCTCCAAGAATACATAACAAAATTCTGGGTTTCATACTACGGGCTTTATTCAAGACTTTAACCTACAAAACTGGGCTCCGAAGGGAGAGTAAAAAAACCCATTTGCGGGGTCCCAAACAACACTGGGCCCGTAGATCAGTCCGGAAGATCATCCGCTTTGCATGCGGGAGGCC
>JBDRAY010000022.1:0-6210 GCA_043823295.1 Methanobacteriota archaeon
GTTTATAAAAAGCCTGAATCCTGATGATTTTGTTGTAAGACTAACAGACCTTCTTCCAGGAACGAGACTTTTCAAGCAGGCAAAGAATGAAGGATTGGTTGATGATTTTGTTTGGGATGATTATATGGTGGGGAGGCGACCGTACCCGATTTACATTCCAGAAGGTGTTGTTTTTAATGATATGCGAAGGATATTAAATGAGTAATAATTGTCTAAGTGATATGAAGATAGGGTTGATAGGTTGTGGGAACCTTGGGGGATTCATAGCAAAAGCCGTTGATGAGGGGGAGATACACGGCACCCGACTTGTTTGCGTGTACGATAAGAATAGGTTAAATTCTGATAAATTAGTCAAAACACTGAAAAACAAACCCAATATACTAGCGGATTACATGGAATTTTCAAAGTACAACCTTGATTTAGTAATCGAGGCAGCATCACAAAAAGCAGTCAGGGAATGTATACTTAACATACTCCAAAACAGAGTAAACGTGATGGTTATGAGTGTCGGAGCGCTCTTGGATGAGAATATGATAAAAAAAGTATTAGACACCTGCGAAAAACAAGGTGTTAACGTCTATGTTCCATCTGGTGCAGTAGCTGGTTTGGATGGAGTGAAAGCCGCATGCACTGGACAAGTATATGAAGTGCGCCTGCACTCTATTAAACCAATAAAATCACTCGAAGGAAACAAATACCTGGAAAGTGAGGGAATAGATTTGAATTCTATTACAGAGGAAAAAATAGTCTTTGACGGACTTGCAATGGATGCAGTGCACGCCTTCCCAAAAAGCATCAATGTTTGCGCGGCTTTGAGTTTAAGTGGTGTAGGAGCGAGTAAAACCCATGTAAGGATATCAGTTGACCCTAATGTGGAACGGATACGGCATAAGATAACAGTTAAAGGTGATTTTGGTGAACTAACAACAGAAGTAAACAATGTACCGTCTCCAAATAACCCTAAAACATCATACCTTGCAGCGTTATCTGCGATAAGAATGATTAAAACCCTAAGCGGAGAGCACCTTCATATAGGAACCTGAGTTTTCTACTCTGCTTTTTTTATCGTGCCGAATTTACCAGTGCTAATCTGTATTTCTCCACGGTACTCCTTACACCAACCATTCTCGATTGTAATCGTGGATCCTTCAGTAACCTGGTCGACTTGTTCGTTCCAGAGCGTAAGCTTAACTTCCCCGGTTTCGTCTTTGAGCATCGCATTTGATACTCTACCACTACCCCTGAAGTTCGTGAACTCTCTCGGCTCCTCAACGCTTACAACCTCCCCAGTAAGCACGTCAACGCTCGAATTCGGCTTCAAATCCTTAATTTCCATGGAATAGATATAGACAGAAATGCTATAAAAATGAATTACTTCTCAAGACTGGTCTTTTTTGTTTTGGTAGAGCTTTTCTTTTTACCCTCTGAAAACATCTCACCCAACATTGCCACACTGCTTAAAACACCAGAAGTCTCAAGCGGCATGAACAGTTTAGTCGACTTACCGTCTGCGATTTTCTCCAATGACTCGAGATATTTAATGGTTAACAAATCCTTTGTGGGCTTGCCCTGGTGAATGGCACCGTAAACCTGTTGGATGGCGCTGGCCTCTCCCTCAGCGATAATCGTCTTCTTCTCCCGTTCAGCACCAGCAAGACGCAAAATCGCCTGGGCCTTGCCTTCAGCACGGATGACTTCCGCCTGCTTTTCACCCTCAGCCTTCAAAACCTGGGACCTTTTAGCGCCCTCCGCATCCAAAATTGAGGCCCGCTTCATACGTTCGGCCTTCATCTGCCTGCTCATGGCCTCTACAATATCCGCAGGCGGGTCGATTTTCTGGATTTCAACCCGTGTGATTCTGACACCCCACCTATCAGTTGCATCATCGAGAATCCGGCGAAGATCAATATTAATCTTCTCACGGGACACTAAAGCCTCGTCCAACGTCATGTCGCCCATAATGTTCCTGAGATTCGTTTGTGCAAGCTTTACCGCAGCAATCTCGAACATGGCAACGTTGTATATTACTTTGAACGGATCGATTACTTGGAAGTAGATGACTGCGTCTACTCCAACACCGACGTTGTCTTTTGTGATGACTTCCTGAGCTGGAACGTCGATTAATGTCTCCCGCATATCAACTTTCCTGGAGTTTTCCACACCCGGCAACACAAAATTCAATCCAGCAGTCAACGTTCGATTATACTTACCCATACGCTCTACGACAGCGCGTTCGTGTGGTCGCACTATAACGATTGATTTGATTACACCAATTACTGCTAGCACCACCAATCCTGTGAGTAGAATGAGCTCTTCAATGTTCATCGTGTTTAAAGTATTAACTCATCTTTAGTTTTTATACTAATCTTACATTAATTAACACAGGACTTCAAGGTGGTTATATGAGTAAACGTTTATCTGAGCTTTATGGTATGGACATCTACACTCAAAAGGCAAATTATGTTGGGAGGGTTGAGGATGTTATCCTAAACCTTGAAAAGGGTGACATAATGCGGTTGTCTCTTAAGCCTTTGCGAGGAGATTTAAATTCTGGGGAAGATGTAAAACGCATTCTCCAACAGGAGAGCATCCCATACAACGAGGTTATTGAAGTTGGAGACATCATCCTTGTTGAGAAGTCTCCAGCTCCAAAAAAGTAATAGGATATTCCTTTAGGGGCCTTGCAGATTGCAATTCCCACAAGAGTAGGTTGTACCTAACACTCTACATGACTTACACCGGAGTATATTTGATTTTCCACATCCCGGGCACTTGAATTTAACATAGTCCTTCATGACTTCTGTACCGCAGCTAGAGCATTTTTCCATGGGATATATATGCTACAGACAGATATTAAAATAGCCATGAGCATTCGAGTTTCCGTTAAAATGGGGGATATAACCTGCGAGGTTGTTGACGCCGTCGTTAATCCCTCGAATTCTTTTGGTGTTATGGGTGGGGGAGTGGCATATTTCCTAAAGAAGATGGGTGGTAGCGTCATCGAGGATGAGGCTAGGCGAAAAGCGCCGATTCACGTCGGTGATGCGTGTGAAACGTCTGGAGGCGCTCTTCCAGCGCGTTTTGTCATTCATGCCTCCACTATGGAGACGCCTGCAGAGAGGATTGGCCCATGTAATGTCAAGCTTGCGGTTAGTGCGGCGCTTTCGTGCGCAGACAGTTTGAATTTATCATCTGTTTCTTTTCCTGGTATGGGGACTGGTGTTGGAGGTGTTCTCCCAGATGATGCCGGGGAAGCTATGGTCTCTGAAATAAAGAATTTTATGTGGAAAAACCCGGATTCATCCCTTGAGGAGATATTTTTAGTGGCGTACTCCGATGAGTTATACAGTGCTTTTGAAAAATGGGTAAACCTTCTCCTGGAGACAAAGTAGTTGTTAAAACCAACGATGATGAGTTCGTCGGTGTTGTCCTTCCGCGCCCTTCTCGCTCCGACAAAGATTATATAACATTGAAGCTCGACAACGGCTATAACATTGGGTTATCCCAAAAAGACATCAAGGAGATGAAGGTGTGTGAGAAACACACTTATTCAAACCCAAGAAAGACGGTTAAACAAAAAACAACCAACTCAAAACCAACAGCCTCTATTATCTCAACAGGAGGCACGATTTCTTCAAGAATTGATTACAGGACGGGTGGAGTTAACGCAAGCTTCACAGCCGACGATCTCTTAGGGTTTGCGCCAGAGTTAGAAGACATAGCCAATATCAAGGCAATACCTCTCATGAACGTGATGAGTGAGGACATGACTCCTCATCTATGGTTGGATATCGCGACATCCATCTCAAAAGAGCTCAATTCTGGGGTTGATGGTGTCGTCGTGACTCATGGGACGGATACTATGCATTATACAGCGGCGGCGTTGAGCTTCCTACTACCTAACTTGGGTAAACCCGTTGTACTTACTGGGGCGCAGCGCTCAACAGACAGGGGCTCATCAGACACGTTCCTAAACCTCATATGCTCGACAATCCTGGCGACAAAAGACTACGCAGGAGTATACCTTGTCATGCACGGCTCACTAAACGACGAATACTGTATCGCTCACAACGGAACGCGAGTACGCAAGATGCACACGACAAGAAGGGACGCGTTTCAGAGCATAAACGCGAAACCTGTCGCGAGGGTTTTCCCAGATGGTAGAATACAGGAAGTGGGGGGTCCCTCCCAAAGGCGGACTAACGAGAAAACAAAGCCTTCATTGAAAATCGAGGAAAAAGTAGCGCTTATAAGAGTATACCCTGGAATGGATCCAGAGATAATCGATTTTTACATAAACAAAGGATACAAGGGACTAGTCTTTGAGGGAACAGCTCTCGGTCACGTTCCCACATCAATTCCGAAAACATCCATCATCCCTAAAATAGAAGAAGCCTCGAAAAAAGGCATAATAATGGTCATGACTACACAGTGCCTTTTCGGACGAGTTCACCCTCTAGTCTACTCAAATCTCCGTGAAGTAAGCTCCCGCGGCGTAATATACTGTCAAGACATGCTGCCCGAAACAGCTTACACAAAGCTTATGTGGGTGCTCGGGCAAACTAGAAATCAAGAAGACGTCGAAAAACAAATGCTCAAAAACATAAGCGGGGAGATAAGTGACAAAACAGACATAGAGGAAGAATTCCTAAACACCCCCCAAAAGTAAGTCACAGCAATTACTCCTTAAGCTTCTTTATAACCTCTAACAGGTCCTTTAGGTTGTCGTGTATGAGAAATGCATTTCTCATTTTCTCACTGTCTGTGTCCCCAAGCTCTCTAGATTGCTTAAGCCGTTCATACTGTTCCTCATTCAACGTCACCATAATTTTCTTTCTCATATCTTATATACCTATGTATCACATATGTATAAAAACTATCTTCAAAGACATATTTTTTTGTTTTTTGGATGAGACAACTAAAAACAACCTCATTAATGCGATTTTATTTCAGTAGTCTACGAATTCCAAAATCCCTGTTTTGGGTTCATAAACCTTTCCAGAAACCAACAAAAAATCAATAATCAACTCGCACGAATCCTCGTCAATACCCCGTTTACTCGCCTCCAACAAGACTTCAGCGTAGCCAACTTGCACTCTACCCTTAATATACTCGCACACGTCCCGCGCAGCTGAACTGCCATAACCAACAACCCTCGAATTCATATTAAAAAAATAGTGGTTGGGTGTGCGCGCCATAAGCGGATTGACCCAACCACCCCCTCCATGTAAACAAGGAGCATGAACTCATTTTTCCGCAATCGACCTCCTCACATTGTCCGACAGCGAATAAACATACTGGAGCCTGCCCATACGCTTATCCTTCCCTTTTCTAACGACAAGAGGATACGGAACATCAGGCTTTCGCATGACCTCCCGCCTATCCAAACCCCTAAGCTTCCGGATAATCGAGCCAACACTGCGGATATCACTATCAACCAACGCACTAAGCTCTGAAATGCTCAAATCCTCATTGACCATCAAAAGATCCACAATCCTCCTCTGCAGGGGTGAGAGAGCGTCAACAAAAAAAGACGGGTTTCGAATACTAACCGGTTCCTCACGCTCTATCTCCACGTCACTCACCAGCTCCTCGAAGAAACCCAACACACCCTCCACGAAACCATCATCTACTGCCAGTCTATCACGTTTAGCCGCCTCTTCGATCACCCCCTGCCCGTTTTCCAAAAGCTTTCTAGGGATGCTATTGGCTGACTCGCAAAGCCGCCTTAAACCCTTCTCAGTAAACGGTTTTGAGCCGTCACCACCAACCCACCTAATCCTCTCCACCACAATATCCCCAAGTTCGTCAACAGAGAAAGGGTTCAATTGAATGGACTTTGACTTCCTATCCCTGAAAGACGTCTCAGCAGTTATCTTGTTCTCAAGAACCGGCAAACCAAAAAATATCATGAAAACATTGTTTGCTCGATCATTGACAATCCTTAGCCACTTGAGCAGTTCCTCATCGTAGTCTTGTGCTTCATCAAACAATAAGAGCATCTTTGCAGGTCCTAGTTTTTTCTGCAGGAAGCTTCCGAATTCGGTTCTGTCTATGTTGCCTGTGAAAATCCTTTTGTGTAATGGGAGTTTTTTTATTATTTTTTTCATGACTGCTTCAACTGGTTCATATGCGTCAAAGGCGACGACATAGTCTATGCCATGTGTTTTTTCTTTTGATAGAAGGTTCATGAACGTGGTTTTACCATAT
>JBDRAY010000023.1:0-2770 GCA_043823295.1 Methanobacteriota archaeon
ACTGAACTCTATTATGAGATTTGATGACTTCAGCACTATGTCATGAACTCTGGATGGAGGAAGGGTTTTTAGGATTTCCTCCAGAGATCCAGTATGGAGGTTCATTATATCTTCGATACCTATTTTTGACTCGAAACACTCTTTGCCAAGCTTGTAAGCCTCGTACAGGGCTTCTTCCTCTTTGCCCTCGAGTAAATATTTTCTTAATAATTCTGGATATGTGGATTTTATTTCTTCAAGATTCATTGTACTATCGTGCCTTTTAATACAATCGGTTCATCAGCGTGTTTTGTCCATTTAAAGATTAATTATCCATCCTAATGAACTTTTAGGTTACCAACATATTTATATCATCTTAATTGCAAACAGGATATAGGAGGTGAAAGTATGCTGTGTGTACTATGGTTCAAGTGGGCTCCAGAGAATACATCAAAACTTCTGGAACTCTGGAAAGAAATCAAATATCCTGAAGAAGTGAAACTGATAGGCAGGTATCTCCTGATAGGCAGACACATTTCGGTGGCAATATTCGATGCCCCGGATGAGGAAGCAATTCTGAAGATAACATATCCATTCAGAGAATTGGGCGTCGCCCATATAGCTCCCGCATTGCCGCTTGAAGAAGCGCTGGAAATGATGGAAAAGATGTAGTGATTAATTTTTTTTCCTTTTTTAGGAAAAGACTGAATGAAATGCATTTTTCCTATCACTCTTTTTATATTCTTCCATCATTACCCATTCAGGTAATAATTATCACCCAAAAACACAGATTCATTTATCATTCGTACATGAAGCGTCTGATTAAATATGCACATAATGGAAGGATTTCTGCCCCTGATATGGGTAATTTTTTGGTACGCCGTCAGCGCTCCCTTTATTGTCTATGGCGTATGGAGACTGAAAAAAGTTATGAGTGAACATCCTGAATCAAAGCCCATGCTTGCGGTGGCAGGCGCTTTTGCCTTTGTGCTGTCGTCGCTTAAGATCCCCTCAGTTACAGGCAGTTGTTCTCATCCCACAGGCACAGGCTTTGGGGCTATCCTATTTGGCCCTGCTGTCACCTCTGTAATGAGTGCAATCGTGCTGTTATACCAGGCATTGCTCCTGGCACATGGAGGTATTACCACTCTTGGCGCCAACATCTTTTCCATGGGAATTGTTGGACCTGTTATAGCATATTTTGTTTATAAAGCTCTCCGCAGCATAGCAGGATTCAATATTGCGGTATTCGCAGCAGCCACTCTTGGAGACCTGGCAACCTATGTTACAACGTCTATCCAGCTTGCCCTCGCATTTCCTGCCCCAGTGGGAGGAGTTCTGAAATCATTTATTGGATTTTCGGGCATTTTTGCAGTAACACAGGTTCCCCTTGCAATAATCGAGGGACTTGTCACCATGCTGCTTTTTAAGTATCTTTTAGAATTAAAACCGGACGTGTTCAGGATTTTTCACATCGATGATAAAACAACATCAGCGGAGACATAAATGTCTGAGCTAAAAAAACTCACCTTGATCGTGGTTATTTTAATAGCTGTCATTGGAATTTTAACAGCTTTTGTGCCGCGTATGATTGGGATTACTCCGGAATGGGGAGGAGCCGATGTTGCTGCATCGAGTAAAATTGGTGAGATGAGCGATTATGAACCCTGGTTTTCACCCATATGGAAGCCGCCAAGCGGTGAAATAGAGACTCTCTTTTTCTCATTGCAGGCAGCTATCGGCGCAGGCATTATCGGATACATAGCAGGTCTGTACACTGGCAGAAAAGAGAAAAAGAGAGACCAGCCATGATCCACTCGACAATCGATACTATAGCCCATACAAACAAACTGAGACATGTTGATACACGATTGAAAGTCGTCTTTGCCATCACGACACTGCTAATTACTGTAGCATCAACATCCCCTATCCCACCCATTTTAGCTTTTCTCACAGCAACTATCCTTATATTGTTTCCTGCAAAAATAAAACTTAGAACATATTTATTACTTCTGTTAACACCTCTTTTCTTTGGGCTTGTTAGCCTTCTGCTGATGTCTTTGTTTTTTGGATATGCAGACAGCCCTTTGTATTCTTTTGATATACTATCCCACACTTTTGTAGTGCAGAGAGAGGGAGTTAATATGGGACTGCTTGTGGCATCAAGAACCCTTGCAGGCTCTGCATGTCTTTTCTTTCTGGCGCTTACCACGCCAATGACAGAACTGTTTACTGGACTAAGATGGCTTAGAATACCAGAGGTTGTAATCGAGCTTGCCATGATAATATACCGCTATATCTTTGTGTTCCTGGAGGAAGCGGAACGCATGTGGCTGGCATCCCAAATGAGGGGCGAGAGTAATTTTCGCACAAAGATCGAAGTCTTTTCAATGCTTGCATGCACACTTTTTCTGCGCACAATACATCAGGGTGAAAAACTCTTTGTAGCCATGAACTCCCGCTGCTATGACGGTGAAACAAACAGTCTTGCCTATCAGGAAAATAAAACAAAAATAAGCATCACTGCACTTTCCGCAATTTTATTATTTGAGTTTGCTTTTGCTTATGTAACAATCATGACACAAAACATGGCATTGATCTAAAGGGAAAAATATGAATATCATCGAAGCACAAAATGTGACCTACGAATATCCCGATGGTACAAAAGCCCTGGATGATATTGATTTCTCAGTTGAAAAAGGAAGCATCACAGCTATCCTCGGCCAAAATGGCGCTGGCAAATCCACTCTTCTTCTTCACCTGAACGCCACCTTAAGACCCATAAATGGTA
>JBDRAY010000024.1:0-3366 GCA_043823295.1 Methanobacteriota archaeon
TCTCGGCTAGCCAGGAATTTTCTGTTATGTCTAATGTATTCTCTGATTCCCCGAAGTAGGTTGAATTGAGAATCCATTTGTTGTGTTCATGAGGGGTGACTTCAAGGCGTATAGTCTTTATTTCTTTTGGTTGGAGGGTTATCTCATCCGTCTTATTGATGAGGCTGGAACGTACGAGATATTTGTAGGTGAAAGGCTTCCGATCCGGAGAGTAGATGGAAAAAATTATCGAGTAGGTTTAATTTATTATGAGCTTATGTACGGGAGTGGTGTTTAAGCCAATGCCTTCCTTTAGGCCGAGAAGCGGATCCGGCAGATCTGATTCAGCATTGAAGTATAATACGGCATCCCCCTCCTCGTCCTTGAACATTAGAATGAATGCCGAACATATGAGGACGAGGACGGTTAGTCCGGTAAAGATTTTTATTTTCTTGTCCATGGATAACACCAGCTTGAATTTGTCGTAGTAGTATCATGTTGTCATTTAATAAATAGAATGGATTTCCTATCACTTAAGATGATTGCCGGTTTCATGTACCTCGTAGTGGTTTTATTGCTTACAACCGGGGTTGGAGGTTCTTTTATTGCGAGTAAAAAGCAGATTTTATCTCGCATTAGCCTGGCATTTCCCTTGGGTTTTTGTATTATTTCGCTGTCTGGAATTATCGCAAAACTGGTTGGAATACATATTTTCCTAATTCAATTGCTCATTGTTTCGACCTCACTCATAATTTTTATTAAAAAAGGACATTACGCGAGATTTCGTCGCTCTTTCGCTAGTAACAAGACGATTTTCGCCGTCGTTTCCCTCTTCATGCTCGCCTGCATCTTCTTCCTTTTCCAGATGCCTGCGTGGGCGTCTGGCGATATGGAGATGCACGCATTGCGATTAAGATTGTTCCTGGATGACGGGGACATGCCGGTTTCGGTATACCCCTTTAGCTCATACTGGGAGTACTATCCTAAGGCGTTTTACTTTTACTGTTATTTCTGGCTTAACTTGCTGCCTATTTCATTGATTGATATCTTGAAAGTCGTGCCTGTTGCGATCACGGGCTTCACATCGCTTTGCATTTATGGACTTGCCCGTCAGTTTACGGACAAGAATGCTGCAGTATATGCTCTCGTTTTCGCCACATTCCTTTTCGCCTCCCATTACGCATACCTTATATGGGGAGGATACCCCGCGGCCGCGGGAGAGCTTATACTGACGTCTTTTTTTCTGTCGTTGTTTGTTGACAGACGGTTGAGTGTGGTTTTCATCTTTGCGTTAGTGATGACTCACACGTCGTATGTAGTCTACGCTGCTATCATACTCGGATGTTGGTTTTTTCTACGAGAGCTGGTTCTTGGAAGAAACACGCGCCTTTTATTCGCTGCTACGGCAATCCTGTTTTTTTCAGTAATTGTAATCGCCTTTGTTTCAGGCTCGCTTCGCTCGCCGGTGTTTGTTGAATCGATTTTAAGTGACCGTGTTCAGACTTTAAAATACGCTTTACTTTGGATTCCGGGAGTGGTAGCCTTCCCGAGTATTTGGAAGACTGTCGAACGGAGAATAGAGGAAAATTTGTTTTTTCTGGCGTGGCTTGCCGCCATCCTCGGTTTCGCATTGACAGTGGATACCGGATTGATTAATTTCTCGTTGATTGCCGTGGATAGGATCTTAATTACTGCTTACATCCCATTGAGCGTATTCGCGGGAATGACAGTCAGTGGATTAAAAGTGGGAAAGTACAAGCTTTTATTGCTTGCTTCAATTGGCTTAATCGTGTTTTCCGGAGTGTTTTTGTGGTATATCCATAATTGGGCATTACCGGAGCCCGATTTTGAAGCTATCATGTGGCTTAAGAAGCAGGGTTTTGAGAATACAGCTGTCTTTAATATGGATTCGACAGGAAGGTGGATTTACCCTTTGACAGGGTTACCCGTGTCAGTTACTAAGGAGAGTTACAGAAGACCATGGTGGTATGGCATACGAGGGGAAATCGCTAAGGGCCCCATGAGAGCTACGACAATAAGATATATGGATGAGATGAAAGATTCATACAGTCATGTGCTCGTTTACCTTTCTAATATGAGCACAACCAACCCGGGCTACAAAACCCCTTTCCTGCGCAACAATGAAGGGTATTCAACCCTAACGACTAAAGATTTCAAGGGGGACTACAATACAGCAATATATGCTAAAGACGGTGCGTTTATTTTCGAATATTTATCACATGACAGAATAGGATAGTTATTTTTCAAGTTTGTCGCTAATGAATAAAGTCTATGATTTTTGACGTTCTTATTGTCGGCGGCGGCGTGGTTGGTTGTGCTATCGCGCGGGAGCTTTCGAGGTTTGAGTTGGGTGTTTGTCTTCTTGAGAGGGAGGCGGATGTTTCTTGTGGTACGAGCGGTGCGAACAGCGGCGTCGTTCACTCGGGTTTGAAGGAGACTTCTGGGATGCTTAAGGCGCGTTATTGCGTGGAGGGAAATGTTATGTTTCCTTCGTTGTGCGAGGAGCTTGACGTGCCGTTTAGACGGTGTGGGACTATGGTTGTGGCTGTTTCCGAGGGTGAAGTCGAAGGTTTGGAGGGGGAGTTTGCGCAGGCTGTGAAAAACGGTGTACCGGGAGATAGGAGGCTTTCCAGACAAGAAGTGTCTGTCATGGAGCCGAATGCTTCTGCCATGGAGGGTATTTTTGCACCAACCGGCGGAATCGTGTCTCCGTATGAGCTTACCATTGCCTTGGCTGAGAATGCCGTTGAAAATGGTGGGAAGGTTGTTTTGAATGCTGAAGTCACAGGGATTGAGCGTAAAGGGGGATATTTCAAGGTTTCTTCGAGCAGGGGGGCTTATTCCGCCAGGGTGGTCGTGAATTCGACGGGGGTTTCGGCGGGGAAAGTCGCCCGGATGGCTGGGATAGAGCGGAAGACTTATGCCTGCCGGGGGGAGTATTGCATCCTCGACAAACGGTTTTCAGGCGTTATTTCAAGGATGGTGTATCCTGTACCTCCCAAGCGTGTAGGAGGATTCGGTGTCCATTTAACACCAACCACCCACGGTAATATCCTAATCGGCCCTACTGACGAATACATGGACGACGGCTCAAACCTTTCGACGACGAAAGGAAAGCAGCGTGAACTGCTCGAAGGGGCACGGCGCCTCATACCCAGTCTCGACGTGAAAGCGGCAATCCACGAATACGCGGGAATGCGAGCGAAGGTCGTGCCGGAAGGATCGAAGGAGCGCGGCGACTTCATAATCGAAGACGTCGACGGCTTCATAAACCTTATGGGCATCGAGTCGCCGGGATTGACGGCGGCTCCGAGAATCGCGCAACACGTCGTAGAGTTGGTTGCACATCGGCTTGAGTTGAAGCCC
>JBDRAY010000025.1:0-27586 GCA_043823295.1 Methanobacteriota archaeon
CGTGTGTATTGCAGTCGCCTCCCATATCATACCGTCCAAGTAAACGGGCACTTCAAGGTCGCTGTTACGGTACGCGTTCTCCAAAACCATCATGACTTCCTGACTCCTTCCGACAGAGAAGACTGGAATCAGTGTTTTCCCACCGCGCTCGATAGTAGAGATTATCGTGTCTATTAAAAGCTTTTCAGCGTCCCTCCGCTTAGGCTGCATGTCGTATCTGCCGCCGTAAGTTGATTCAATGATGAGGGTTTCAGCCCTCGGAAAGTCGAAGTCAGCAGCCTCTAAAAGCCGAGTGTCTCCGAATTTCAGATCACCCGTATAAACCAGATTATGAAGCCCCTCTCCAATGTGAAGGTGTATTATCGAGGAGCCTAGAATATGCCCGGCATTATACAATGTAAGCCGCATGTCGGGAGTAATGTCCGCCACCTCACCGTATTCCAATGGGATGGTATACTTGATTAACTTTCTAATCTCCGTCGAAGAGAAAGGTAATTCATTAGCCTCCCGAACACCAATCTCGACTGCATCGAGTTGTAGGAGAGCCATAAGATCCCTCGTAGCCTCAGTGCAGTAGACTGGTCCGTCGTACCCGTACTTGTATAAGTAGGGTAGGAACCCGCAGTGGTCTAGGTGGGCGTGGGAGATTACGACCGCGTCAAGCTGGGATATCGCAAGGTCGGCAGCCCTAAAGTCCGGGAACCGATCGGTTCCAGAGGTGGCTACGTTAATCCCACAGTCCATCAACACGTTTGAATCGGGAGTCTGAACAAGAATGGACGAGCGTCCGACTTCCCTGGCGCCGCCCAAGGGCGTAATCCGCACCCAATCACACTCGTTATCGGGTTTGCGATAAATCTTCTTTCCGACAGCCTTCAAAATCTTCTTGCGCTCCTCCCTGTTGTCGTAGAGGGTTTTCCTGATCGAGTTGATAGTCTCGGATTCAATAGGCGACTTTCTCAGAAGCTTGGGCGTCCAATTCGTAGCCTTAGTAATCTCGTCGAGAGTGGAGCCGCGCTTTCCAATCACAAGACCCAGCTTCTCAGCCTCAATCAACACTTCACTGAATTCTTCGTCGAAAAACATGTTGCAGATGTTAGCCTCGTCCGGGATGATCTTCCTTATCTCCTTTTCGGCCTCGTCGACTGGCATTAGCTCTGAGGGCGTTGACCGCACAATAATCCTTTTTTTAAGGAGAGTAGCGAGTTTCCTCACTTCCTGATTGTTTTCCGCGAAAAACCGGATGTCGTTTGTGTAGAGGATTATTTTCGGGCCTTCAACCTCCACCTTATCGACTTTGCCGGAAGGCGCGTTTTCCAAAACAGCCTTCTTTAAATCCTTAAACTCCATCATAGCAAGATAAATTGAAGATAATCTATTCCGCCCTCATTCAGCAGAAATCATTTCAAAAATTTTTAAGTTAATTTAGCGTACAACTGGTCTAATTCCTCTTTCGAATACTCCTTCAAACCGTCCTTGGATACAGTCACTAAAGACACTTGGTTTCCGGTCGCAGTATCACGCTCCATCGCAGAGCGAATAGCCTTCAAGGCTATTGGAATGTTCTCCTCAACAGACTTATCCTCGGAATACAAGTGCTCTAACACCCCGTATGCCATTGGCGAGCCGCTCCCCGAAGACGCCATCTTCTCTTCGATCAAACCGCCGATGGGGTCGAGCGTGTAAAGCCGCGCCTCATTCCTGTCGAATCCTCCGACCAGAAGCTGCACAAGGTAGGGGAAAACTTTGTTGCCCTGCAGTATGTTGGATAAGAGAGTCGCCATCGCATTCGCGCTAATCCTGTCACCGGCATGCTCCATCTCATACAAGTTGGCTTCAGCCTGAATAACGCGAACCAACTGTTCGGCGTCTCCAACGCTTCCCGCGACAGACATCGCGATGTTATCGTTTATCTTGAAAATCTTCTTAGCCTTCTTACTGGCTACGAAAGAGCCCCAAGACGCACGTGAATCCGCGACAAAGACAACCCCGTCACTACACGTCAAACCAATAGTCGTCGTCCCTTTAAGAGTTTTTCCTTCCACAAAAAAATACCTCAGAAGAAGTATAAAAAATAAAAGATACATACAATATACCACATACTCCTATAAAAACGTAACGGTTAAAACCAGTACTTCCGAATGTCAAAAAATCGGCAAAGCAATAACGCAGTATTATGGTTTTTTCTTGTAGTGTGTGGGTTTGTTGGGTCTTCCCCCCATTTTTTCCTCTAGGATAGTTAGTTGTCGGGCGACGTCGCGGGGTGTTTTAGCTTCGAGGATGAGCGTGCTGTATGCTGTTGTGTTGTGGAGGCTGTCTTCTTGGGGTGCGCGGGCGAGCAGGTGGAGGAATCGGTCTCTGGGTTCTCCGGGTCGGGGTTGGGGTATTCGGCCGTTTAGGCTTTGTAGTTTCATGAGTGCGGTTATGAAGTCGTCGGCTTTTTGGATGCCGCCTTCATTATATTGGCGGTTTTGAAATGTTTTAAGAAGGGTTAATCCAATCCTCCTGTTCTCCGGGAGTTCGGTACCTATTGCCTGCCTGACCTGTTCTGGGGAATACCTGCTCACTAGCATGAGCTTGCTTATGGCGTCATCGTCTTGGTGGGCGGGTGCGTTGGGTGCTGGCGGCTGGGGCGGCTGGCCTCCCCCCTCCGGGCCTCCGTGGTCGCCGTCCAGTGGTTCGTCGAGAAGCCGGCGGAAGGCTTCCAAGCCGTCCTCGGTTTCGACGGAGTACCCTGTCTTGGCCGAATGCTTGGGAAAGTAGACGTTTCCTTCATGGCGGAAGAGGCGTATCCGCCCGTACGTGCGAGGGCCCCGCTCGTCGCGCTCGCTAAAGCGGCTTACGCGGTAGCGGAGTGCTGCATAAGTGAGTCCTGAAATCTCTGCCGCCTGCTGGATGCTGAGGCAATGCCTGTTTGCAAATCGCTGGCCGGCGTAATGACGCCATAGATACAGTTCCTCTTCAGGGCTTACGATGCACTCCTTCCCGGGCTTTTCCCCCAAATCTTTCTGTTTCACAAAGCTTGCGAGAGTCTGCTTTTTAACGCCAAGCTCCTCGGACAGGTCTGTGAGGTAAGTCCAGTCCCGCCGGTCGCTGGGAAGCGCCATCTGCTTGTGACTGCGGGGGAACCTCGTCCGCCATTCCCTGATTTTCTCTTCGTCTTCCACAAGCTCGCGGGGGAAAAGGTATCGTTGCGGGAATCCATCCGGAAATCTTATTGCAGGGACGTTTGTGGGTAACAAAACGCCGGTTTTGGGGTCGGCTTCGAAGTCGCGTTCAAGCCAGTTGTAGACCGTGCGTATGGTAACCCCCAACCGGCTTGCAATCTCTTCAGGCGGCGCATAGTCTTTTTCCATGACCTTGCGGGCGGTAAAATATGTTGTGAGCACGGCAGTGGCTTCGGGGGTGAAGTAGTTTAGTTTCCCCCGTTTTTTCACGGGAAGTTTGAACCTTTTTGCAACACTCCACATTGTGGTGTCGTCGACGCCGAGCAGGTCGCACAATTCAACCTGCGAGCTAAGCTGCTCTGATTTAACCATTGATACGCCGGCGCGGTGGGCTGTGATTAACCGTTCGGCTGGAAGGCGGGCGAAGACTGTGTAGAGTTGGTTTCCGAAAGCCACGTTTTGGCTTCCAGGAATTTTCCCCATCCGGGTGTAGTCGCGTAAAGTTCTCGCGGCGTAGCCGCTTTCTTGCGCAAGCCGTCTTTTCGTGTAGACTGTGGGGATTTCGTCGAGTGAGCCGTCGGCACCCCGGCGAGCCTGCTCTGCAATCTCGGGTTCGAGGTCGAGGAAGGCGGTACCTTCCCCCGTGTCCTCGGCTACTCCATCCAGCTGGCTTCGCACCCGAATCTGTCCCTTGCCGTAGCGGACGCGCGTCTTCACGGTGTTACTTATTTCGACAGAGAAACTTAAATCCAGATTAAGCGCTTATTCCCTCTAAAAATTTTTTTTGAGTTAGAGTAGGTTATTATTTGCTTGTGGTTTAATGGTTTATTGATGGTTTTTTTGTTCAGGTTTGTGGGTGCGTTGGGTGTTCTTTTGATTTCCGCCGGGATACTCTCGAAGAAGAGGGGGACGCAGGATTTGTTTTACATTCTAGGAGGCGTCTGCCTTGAAGCCTACAGCATTTATATCGGAGACGACGTCTTCATAATACTCCAGTTGATTTTTACTGGAGCCGCAGTCTACGATTACGTGAAGTGTCGTAATACTTAGTCTTCGATTTTTCTTTTTCTCCTTCCAATATTTTTTTCGTGGAGAAGATTAAGGAGCGTTTCGGTGAGGCTTTGGTGTTGGTTGACGTGGGTCTTCGGGATCGTGGGCCGCTTGCAGTCGGTTTCAGGGAGGTTGACGGTGATCTCGCACGCGCAAGATCTGAGGTTTCAGCGGACAGTATTCTGGAGGATTATCTCATTTCCTCCGAAGCGGATGTCGCGGAAAATATGCGGGAGTTTTCAGGTGGTGGCGAGGTTTGCGGTTGGAAGAGTGAAGCCCAACTCGTCAGCGAGCTTTTGGATGTTGTGCCTGAAGGGAAGCGGGAGAACTATAGGAGGAGGGTTTCCGAAGTAGAGTGTCTCGCTAACGCCATATCTGTTGCGAGGGACGGTTTCAGGGGGCGGGGGCTTCCCGTGATTTTCACTCAGAGGGGCCCCGTTTCGAGGATATTCCATCCCAGGCTTAAGCCTTCGGGTGGCGACAAATATTTGAGGAACGTTTCGGAGCCTTCGCGCGCCCTGGTCAGGGAGGTTTCTAAGAGGGTGGTTGAGGGTGGGACGGTCACGCTTGCGGGAGGCTTTCTCGACGAGTGTGTCGCAGACGCCGCAACGCATCTTGCTGCGGCGGATTTCACGGTCTTAGTGCCGGAGGATCTCACCGACGCAAGAACTCTTAGCGAGCGGGGTGATGTGGAAGGTCTTGAAGATCTTAGAGGTAATTTTATTGAAAGAATCGGGCGGGTTGAGGGGTTGTTGAGGGATGAGGTTGAGACGTCTGAACCGTTCGGGATAACCGTTCGAAGGCTTGATGAACAGGGGTCTGTAACTTGGAAGATTTCGCGAGGCCTGTCTACAGGCTAATCGTCGAAGTCTGGACGCATACTTTTTGTATGCACATTCCCCCCTCGTATCTGCAGTCGAAGGAGTTGCACGTGGAATTCTCAGTCACGTTTACTGTTAAATTCAGCCGCTCTACGAAGTCGCGCAGGCAGTTTAAGTACTCCAAGTCTTCGGTGTTTTTACATGGCACAGTCTTGGCATAGTCGAGGCAGTCTGACATGTCTTTGAATGTTGGCTGAAGGATTGAGTCGGATTCGTTTTCTTCCGGTTTAGCAATCATACTCGGACATCTCGTGTACCTCCAAATCCCAAGACAGCTCAACCTTGTGCACTCATCGACTTTCTTCCGGGAGACTGCTTCGCACAGAATTTTGTCGTATTCATCGTATTCAGGAATTCCCTCACACAGGTCGGGACGGCCTTTTTGGATAGCCAAGTCCCGGAAGCAGTCGTCTGACATCCTGCCTGCCTTGTCGCAGACCGAGTCTATGCCGGACAAAACCGCGATCTTGTAGTAGCAGTCCTCTTGGAAGCTCTCATAGATCATCTTCGAGCATAAGTCGTATCGCTGGTATTTTACTGTGTAGTCGAGGTAGCATTGGTCCCGGGACCTAAGGTCGACTACCCTGTCGCAGATGTAGGCGTCTTTAAGCGTTATGGCCTTGTTCGTCAAGCAGTCGTCGTCGCAGTCTTGAGGTATGAAGTTGGAGCAATTCAGGGGGTCCTCAAATATTCTCCCGTCAGGGCACACGTAGCGGGTGACCGAGGAATCCTCGCACAAACATCCTGACAAGAAAACCATCGCCAATAAGAACAATACAGACCTATAACCCATCAGTTATGCATATAAGAGAATACTAAAAAATGTCAAGTAAAGGAATACTCCCAATCCCAGCCGCGAATTCGGTTTTTGGGGGAAAGCGTGACCGCGAGGGAGTCGCCCCTGGCGACTGGTTTGGCCTTCTTATTCGGAAGGAATATATGCTTCCAGTGGGTTAAAGGTTTCCCGGGTGTCGTGTCGAGCACGGTTTTTTCGGAAAGCCTTGCTTTGAAGTAGAGGATGCAACCGTGGAAGACTCCGTCCGACTCGAATGTGAACTTTAGGGAAGTCTTAGACTTTCGGGTTTGGGTTTCGGAGAAATCGAATGAAAACACCTTCAAAGGCTTGGCAAGCATCCGAGTCTTGCCTGAGGCTTCGAAGTTTCGGGTCTCCTTCGGAACGGATTCGACTTCAGAGTAGTCTATGCCGTAAAGCTCACCCCAGAATCCAATGCCAACTTCCGAAGACTCGACTGGCGCGACATACACGTCTATTACTTGTGGAATCATTTTTCCCCCTTCCTTTAAGAATTTTCTGGCCACACCCATCTTTTCGACGATGCCTTCGTCTAAAACGCCCATGCCGATTAGCTCGCAGATTACGACGTCCACTTTCGGGATGTTTACGTCCTTTATGTCCGAGCGGATGAATTCGATGTTTTCGATTTTATTTTTCCTGGCTGTTTTTTCGGCGGCAGAGATTAAGGGTGTTGGATCTACTGCGTAGACTTTCCCTGCTTTTTCGGCTGCGAAGAACGCGAGGATTCCCATGCCAGTGCCAACGTCCAGGACCGAATCCCCCTCCTTCACAGTCTCATAAATCGCCTTCCTAAAGGCCTCTACTCGCACCTCATCCTCAAGAAGCGTCTTGTGAACGTCCAGGCTCGACCAGATGAGCTGGGTGCCGGAATCCAGAAAAAGCCTGCCGATTACCTGCTCATCCCAGATATACGAGGCTTCAACGCCCCATCTCACGAAATCCCGCCAAAACATGCGAAGCCGACCCTTCAAAGACATATTGTATTAGAAAACGACTTAGAGAATATATAATCTTTTTCGTCCAGAAGTTAATTAGAATGGTTTCAAAAACAAAGAAGCCTCTTTCAAGCGTGACACCTGAGGAAAGAAAGGAAGTTCTAGGTTTAATTGAGGAACAAAGACCACAAGGACCGCGGAAACTTTCAGGCCTCGGCCACAAAATCCGCTCTGATTATGAAATGCCGGATATGGAGTGGGATCATGCAATAGACTTCTTTGAACTTTATGCGGGGCTCACTCAACAGCAGGCGAGGGCGCGGGCCTTCATGCACGACCGAGAGGAACAAAATAATGCAAACAAGCTTTTGGAGGAAACATTATCGGGTTTGGATTCGGACGTCCCTGAAAAACAGGATTGTGCACGCAAGTTCCTAGCTGACGAATTCAACGTAATCTGCAGGCGATTAGATAGAGCTCAGGCTTTCACTCCTGAAAACTTTACTTCAACCTCTTTTAGGAGAATTTCTGATGAGAGACACGCTCAGCTTGAAGAACTATTCGGTCCTATAAATCCGTGTGTGCTGGTTTTCGATGATAGGAGTGAACACAATCAATTATTCGAATTGCTGGGAATTGAAGTTTCGGGTGGTAAATTTCTTGACCGAAGTGTCTTCCTTGATGACTCGCTTTTGTCAAAGACGGGATTAGCGATCGCACGGCCTTACGAGCGGGACATGTACCATGAGAAGCGGCACAATGCAGACCCGTCCGACACGGAGGGTGTTCCATTCCAAGTAGTGCGAAGGGGCATCAACCATGGGCTGGGGGAATTGTTCGCCCACTACGGAAACGCCTGTGAGGGAGACATCGAGTGGGAGCCGTCCGGCCCCGACGATAAAACTCTTACGTTTCGAACTTGCGCTCTCGACTACTACGACGCCTACCTCGACGATTACGGCGAAGATGAGGATATTCCAAGCAGGGAGGAATACGAGAAAAAAGTAGATGATGCCGTGGACGCGATAAGGGACCTAGACGGCCAGTATTCCCGGCCGGTAGTCGAACAGATCATCGGAAACTCGAAAACACTCGATGAATTAATCTCATGGGGGGGAAAGACTCAATTAAACCGCCAAGTAGACTCGCAATTGAAGGGGGCTCAATAATCTTCTAGAAGTCGCCTAGTTTTTTCTGTCCTTGGCCCCAGTATTTGTCTTTTTCGCCGGTAAGGGTTGGCCGCCCGTACTGGCCTCCGCCGCCTGCGACGTATGAAACTCTGCCTTCCCGGAATCTTTTTATGAGGGAGCCGACCTTTGGGTCGACGCCTTGTATTTCATCGATCGGGGCGTCGATGAGCACGCTGATCTCGGAGCCCACCGCCTTCACCAGTCTCTCCCACTCGGCTTGCACTTTCTTGCTTGTGGGGGATGAGATTCCCATTGAAAGCGCTATGACTTCGGCGAGCGGGAGAATGTGGATGTAAGGCGGACGGTGGGATGGGTGGTGGGGGCAAGGCCAGGTGGCAAGCTCGTTTATCCGGTCGGCGACTCCAGTTTTTATGATCCCCCCGCAGTCGGGACACCGCTTCAGGCTGGATGCCTCCTTGGCGGTGAACCTCAAGTAACACCGGGTGCAAGAAGTCAGGTGATATTTCCCCTCCTTCGGATTTAAGCCGACATTCAACGTGAACTTCCGCCCCCCGTTTCGAATAAGCGCCTTATTAACTTCGGTGAAAGACAGTTTCTTGAGCTTGAGCTTGTTGAACTCGCGCCCCAGCCTGTGCGGCCACGGACTGTGGCAATCCGAATTAGTCATGAAAGTCAGATCAGTTAGCTCTGAAATCCTGTCGGCGTAATCCGAGTTCGCGGAAAGACCGAGCTCGAGAAAAGTTACGTACTCGAGATTGCTCTTGTAGCATTCGGCAAGGCTTTGGAATTCCTTGTAGACGGCGGTCCAGGGGGTGAATGCGTGTGAAGGGCCCACGAGAGCTCCAACCCCCCTTGCAACGTCCACAATCTTTTCTGCGTCGAGGCGGATGTGGGGTCTGCCATCTTTCTCAATGTCGACTGAATATTTAGAAAGCCTCCTGCTCATCTTTTCGGCCGACTCAACCGAGGGAAATAAGATCACGTGGTGCACACGGTTTGCATCCTCGACTTCAGTCGTGACCAGAAACTTCGTCTTGTGCCTGAATGTGGAATAGAATCCACCTTCCCCCTCAGTCAGGTTCTCCTTCAAGTGGGCGAGCCAGCCAGGATGCAAGGCGTCGCCAGTCCCAACCGCGTGAAGACCCTTAAGCTCCGCCTGCCCGGCAATCAGGGGAATCGTCATGTTAGGGGACGTTCCCCCGCTCTCACGAGAATGTATATGAAAGTCGATGTTGTATTCGCGCATCCTACTTCCCCAAGGCAGTCTTTAACGCGACCTTCACGTACCGCGGCCCTTCTTTCTTGTAGTCGAGCTTGCTTTCTCCGGCGTGGCGTTCATGGTATTTTATGGGGACTTCCCCTATCTTGAAACCGTATTTTGCGGCTTTCATTGGTATTTCGATGTGTATTTCAAATCCCGTGGAAGAAAGGTTCAGCTTGGCTAAGACTTCTTTTTTGTGGGCGCGGAATCCGGTGGTCGCATCAGATACCGTGAGCCCGAGCAGTCGGGAGAAGACTGAGAATCCGCGGCTTATTATTTTTCGAAGAATCGTATTTTCCATGCCGCCGCCCTCGATGTATCGGGATCCCAGGACTATGTCGAATCCTTCTGAAAGCTTTGCTAGAAGTCTTGGTATGTCTTCGGGGTGGTGGGATAAGTCGGCGTCCATTGTGACGATAATATTCCCTGAAGCTTCGGAAAAGCCACGGCGGAGGGTGTGGCCGACACCCCGAGGAGGAGTTCGGTGTATGGGTTTCAGGTGAGGGTATTTTTCACGCAATCCGTCCAATAGCTTCTTGGAGCCGTCAGTGGAATTATCGTTTACGATTATTACCTCGTATTCAAGCGACTGTCTCTCAAGGACCTTTGAAAGCTCGGTTAAAAGCTTTACAATATTTTCCTCCTCGTTGTATGCGGGGACTACGACAGACAAATCCATCTTTAAAACTTGAAGATACTCTTGTTCTCCTGCGCCCAGGAAACGAAATTCTCAATTCCCTGGCGGACTGTTACTTTCGGCTCCCAGCCGACTTCACCTGTCAACTTCGAAATGTCAGATACGTAAACCTTCTGGTCTCCCATACGCCAGTCATCATAAGACAATGGGGATTTATTCCCGGTAAGCTCCTCAAGGATTGCTAGAAGCTCTGCGAGAGAAAGCGTGTTTTGCGGGCCTCCGCCGAGATTATAGGCTTTGCCGCAAGTCTTGCCGATGTTTTCGGCCAATGCTTCGAAAGCCTCGTTTTGGTCGGTAATGTAGAGGACGTCCCTCACCTGGTTTCCGTCGCCGTATATGGTTAAGGGCCTGCCGAGGATTGTCGCAATTGCAAACCACGCAATCCACCCCTGATCCTCTGTTCCGAACTGGCGAGTGCCATAGATACAGCTCATCCGGGGTTTCACACTCTTCAAACCAAATGAGTGGTAATACGTGTCGAGGATGAACTCTGCAATGATCTTGGAACCACCGTACGGACAATTAGTTTCAAGAGGATAGGATTCGTCAATACCAACAATATCCCTGTAAGCGTACCTGTCACCCTCCAAAACAACGGGAAGCTCAAGATCCCCGTAAACCTTGTTCGTCGAGCAAAAGACTAGGGGTGCGTCTGAACTGGACTTTCGCATGCTCTCGCAGAGGTTGAATGTCCCGTAAGCGTTTGTGTCGTAGTCTAGGCGTGGGTTAGTAAGGGATGTTGTGACCGCGACTTGGGCTGCGCAATGGTAAACTAGGTCGATGTCGTCCATCGGCAGTTTTTCAAACGTCTTCGGATCGGAGATATCGCCTTTTATGAAAGTCAGGTTTTCCCTGAAATTTTCTTGAAGGAATTTCAGGTTCTCCCCAGTCCTAGATAAGTCGTCGAGTATGAAGACTTCCCGCTCTTTCCTTAGACTGTACTCTGCCAAATGATTCCCTATAAAACCGGCTCCCCCGGTTATCAATACTTTTTCAAACATTTTTCTCAGTCACCTTAAACAAACTTGATTCGTGTAGTTGTAAAAAGATTGTGTCCCTGTGCCAGTCGTCATCCTGTATCGTCTCTAAGGGTTGGATATTGAATTCGCTGAAAAGCCTTTGAGCGAACTTTCGGTCTTGTGTGTCGTAGCCGAATCCGTCTGTTAGGATGTATAGTGGCCTACCGTTCGAAATTATTTCGTGGTATTTTTTCATGTCGCCGTCAAGATCAGTTGCCCAGTTTGAGTGGCCTGTGGCTGACCTGTTTCCATAGTATGTGATGTGGTAGTATTGGTCCATGACGATGATCATGGCGTTTGGTTCTGTTTTTTCCTTCACGAGTCTTCCCACAGCACAGGGTCCGCAGTAATCGTGCCTGAAGTCTAGGACGGGCTGTATTTTAGCGAACATTGATCCGGTAAGGAGGAAGAGTATTGCTATGGCTGCGATGCTTGCCAACCCTTTCCTCTCGTAGAGAGTAGCTAATGCGTAACCCATAAATAGTATGACGGGCATAATCGCAGGGATCATAAACCTCGGAGAAATCGTCCGCAAGTTTCCAAGGTAGAGGTATAATCCCACCGCCCATAAGAATAGGAGTCCGGCAACGTAGGGCGCCCGCTTGTATAGTAGTGGGACTCCAGCAATTGCGATAATTAGTCCCGGCCATGTGACCGAGAACATGAACCATTCGAAAGACATTTCGAGTAAGTACTTTTGAATCCCCATGAACTTGCTGTCCTGAGTTCCGGCATAAAGAATTGGATACAATCCGTCTGTGATGTAAAGTTTAGAGTAGAGTAATGCCAGAATTAGTAGGGCGGGTACGACTGCAAGAAGGGCATCGCTTACTGACTGACGAAGATGTGGAAACCTCAGTTTCATAAGATCCCCCTTTTTTTCAATTTTCACCGGGAAATTATCCTTCCAGAAAACCAGGACGATGAATGGGAGGAATAGTATATTGCTTAATCGCACAGCAATCGACAAGCCAAGGAGTAGAGAGGAAGCAAGCTTTATTTTAAATGAATTCCTTCGAACGCCCACAAAACCCAGATAAAAGGCATAAAGAGCGGTGAAAGACGATGCGCCGTGGTTTTTAGCGTAAGTCGTGATACTCAGGTGGACTGGAAGCACGACAAGGATTAACGCCGAAAATAATGCGGCAGTTTCCGACCCCGTGACCTCTTTGGATAGGAGGTAGAGCATTACAACACCGAGGGATCCGAAGAATATGCTAGCGAATGTCGCGGCGAACTCCGCAGACGCAGTCCCGGTTAAAAGATTGTGTATTGCAAAAAAGATCGTAGTCAAAATCACTTGCCCGGGATAACCGGGAGGATGCATGTAATTGAGGCTCCTCTCCCGCAAAGTCGCTTCGACCCTCAAAGCTTCAATCACCGAGTCAGTGTGAAATAATCCATCACCCCGAAAGTAAAAACGAACAATAAACGCCAGAAAGAAGACTGCAAGAGGTATTAGAATGTGTTTTTTCTCCGTAAACTTCCCCCTGAAATCCATCATAATGATAAGAGAAGGAGCCTACCTTATATAGGTTGGTGGCTCGCTCAGATACTTCTTTTGCTGCTCCTGGGCTTCCTGGTTTTGAGTTATCATCTGGCTTAACCGCATCATCTGATCCTCAGTCTCCTTTGCTTTTTCAGCCAAAGCTTTCATATCGATTTTAAGATCCAGTATCTTGGTTAAAACCTCAAGTATTGCTTCAGCAGACTTTGCGTCAATTATCTGGCCGTGGGTTTCACCCATAAGGCATACGCCGTCAATGCCGTGTTGCATGCCAATGCCCAGAAGAAGCCCGGAAGCCCCGAGGATTGCACCCCCACCCTTAAAAAGTATCTTGTATTTCTTATGCTCCTTGATAAGATCCTTGCTTGTTGCAGCGCCAAAAACACGGGGAGTCTTCGTGAGATTACCAGTACCCAATCCGCCCAGAGTATAAATCCTTTTGACTTTAAAATCCTTGACAAACTCTATAGTCCTTTCAGTGAGCCTGTACTGGCTGTCAGGAGTTATCCCCTGAAAATCCCCTACAAGCAGAATAAGATCATGTTTACCGCCTTTCACGTAATAAAAGTTCATCCCAACAAGGTTTACAGTACCGTCATCTGCGATCATGACCTGCGGCGGTAGACTGTGCGAGTGAAGTACCGCAAGCTTTACGGCGGAAAGCTCATCCAAAAGGTGGTCTGCTGCAAGCTTGCCCACCAAGCCAATTCCCGGTAAACCCTCAATTAAAATCGGATTTCTAAGTTTTGGTTTGTCTAGCACATTAATCGATATTTCATCCATAGTCTAATTCCCTCACCTATACATGTGGTGTTGTTGGTCGAAAGATTTATTCCTAGGTTTATGGTCCTCAATGCTTAATATATGTTCAACATTCTTTTTCTTCTCGTAAGCCATAAGGTTTGTGGGATCAAGCTCGATAGCCTGATCGAAATCATTTAAAGCCTCATCAAACCGCTTCTCCTTGGCATACGTGTTACCCCTGAAAACAAAGTAAAGAGAGTTGAAGGAGTCCAATGAAATCGCCTTTGAATAATCGGCTAAAGCAGCCGTAAAATTCCGGCTCCAATAATGACTGTGGCCCCTGCTTATGTAAAAAGACTTGTTTTCAGGCTCGATTTTAATGGCATTATCAGAATCTGAAATAGCCTCCCTAAACTTTCCCTGCTTGCTGAAAGTATACGCCCGATTATCATAGGCTTTAGCGTAATTCAGGTCAAGATTTATCGCCTTGTCAAAGTCTTTGATTGCCTTCCCGTATGACTTCTTATGGTCATACGCCCTACCCCGAAGATTATATGCAATACTGTTTCTAGGATCCATTTCTAAGGCTTTGGAAAGCAATTCAATAACCTTGTCATAATTTTTCACTTTAAGAAAATGCTCTCCCTCCGAAATATAAAAATTGGACGTGTTAGGCGACTTTGAAGGCTCGTGCACAGTCTCAATGCTTAGTGTGTAATCTAAAACTTTTTGTAAGGTCTTTTTCTTCTCATATCCCTGCAGATTCACAGGGTCCACATCTATCGCTAGATCATAGTTAGACAATGCTTGCTCAAACATCCTGGCTTTTGCATACGCATTTCCCCTGAAAACATAATAGGAGGAATTAGAAGGGTCGATTTTTATCGCTTGAGAGTAGTCTGAGACAGCATCTAAAAAATTCCTCATCCAGAAAAGACAGTGACCTCGATCCACCCAATACAATGCTTTATTAGGCTCTGATTTAATCGCAGCATCATGGTCTTTCCGAGCTAACTTGTATTTTTTCTCTGTGAAATAAGCGTGCGCGCGGTTGTTTAAGGCGGCAGCGTATCCTGAATCCAACTTTATGGTGCGGGAGTAATCCCTGATAGCCTTCTTTGACTCACCTCTGCGTTCAAAGGCTATTCCACGACGGTTTAACGCAATCTTGTTCTTCGAATCCTTTTTCAACGCTTTTGTGAAAAAAGTGATTGCCTTAAAGTATTCTTTTCGATTCAAAGCTTCAGTTCCCAAGTCGATTAAGTGTTCCGCCTCTTCCAAAGTCACATCTCCTTTTTCAAAAGCCGCCGGTATTTTCCGTACTTGTCTTGCGGTGAATACTTGGGAGGCTTTGGACTCCGTGTCTTGCCCCCGCACTTAAAGCATACTTCACTTAAAGTGTATCCGCCACAATCATTGCACTTTCTAAGCTTCATAAATATCCCACCCAAAATAGATTTATTATTGCCCGGAAGGTTTCGGACGCTCCCTCGCAAAGTCTCCCAAACCCCCCTTCTTTTTAAAGTATTTCAAGCAGTCTTCAACCGACTCCTTCAAGACTTTCTCAGCCTCCTTATACGTTGATGATCGGACTTTCACTTTGTAAGTTGGAGGAGACAGATAGGAAATAGTGATTTCAGCATCACCCTCATTTTCGGAAATCTTTTTTAAGGCCTGCTTGATAAACTCAACTCCAGTAGGTGCATTAGTTGTGAGTGAAACATATCCGTGAATCTCAACGTAAGGCTGCTTGATGTTTTTCTGGGCGAGCTCAATCAGGGGTGCAGTCCATTTTTCAGGAACATTGAATTTTTTAATTACTTCAGGGTCTGCTGACACCGCCTCAAGCCCCTCGTAAAGCGAATCAAAGCTTTCCAGGAAAATCGAATCCAGTTTTTCAAGCACACTATTTTTAGACTCGCCCACATCCTTCGCAAGGATTTCAACGAGCTTTACCGCCCTTTGACGCTGCTTAACCTCTTGTAGTTTTTCCTTGCGTTGGGCGTCGTTAACCCGCCGAAGCGACAAGTCGATGTGGCCTCGGGACTGGTCGGTCCGCAAGACTAATAGCACTACTTTTTGACCCTCTTTCACGTAATCCCTGATGTTTTTCACCCACTTCAAGGAGATTTCAGATAAGTGAAGCATCCCTCGTTTACCAGGATACTCGTCGAGCTCTATGAATGCGCCCTGCTTGAAGATGCTTTTTACCGTGCCGATGATGAATTCACTTACCTCAGGGTACTCCTCTTGCCTCTTGGAATCCATGGTTATATAAGTTAGGCTACTATACTTAAATAAAAGTTGCGATGGCTAAAAAAATTGAGTCTCAGATTATTACGGCGCTTGTGGAACACAAGCCAGGAGTCTTACAGAGGATTTCCTCAATGTTTTCCAGGAGAAGATTCAACATAGACTCCATAACCGTCGGGCCCACCGAGAAAAAAGACATTGCACGGATGACGATACTCACTTGGGGAGACGAGAAAGTCTTAGAGCAGATTACCAAGCAGTTGAACAAGCTTCCAAACGTCATAAAGGTCATGGACATTACGGGGGAGAACGCGGTTTTGAGAGAGCTGTGTCTCATTAAAATCCACACTCCCGACGAGCGAAGCCGCAGTCAAGTCATCATGTACGCGGACGTCTTCAGGGCGAACATCGTTGACGTGGGGCCTAAATCTTTGACGGTCGAGCTTACCGGCGACGCCGACAAGATAAACGCGTTCGTTGATCTGAGCCGCACATTCGGGATTAGAGAGCTCGCCCGCACGGGCATGACAGCCATGCAGCGGGGCTGAACTCATTTTCTTTTCATTTAATATGTTTTTTTTACCTAACTTAATGGAGACATGGCTTCTTCCATACGTATCGCCCGGGTGTTTGGCATAAACATTGAATTGCACTTCTCATTCATACTTTTGATTCTCTTCCTACTGCCTGTTTTAGGTTGGGCTGGACTCTTCTTTTTTGCGACCGTATTCACGTTCGTGCTCTTGCACGAGCTCGCCCACTCGTTGGTCGCGAAGGCGTTTGGCATTCCAGTGGACAAGATAGTCTTGATTTTGTTTGGGGGTGTTGCGAACGTCGAGGTTCCTGAGAAACCTAAGCTTGAGCTTGTTATGGCGGCGGCGGGACCTGCATTCAATTTTATGGTGGCGGGTGTTGCAGGATTAATGGTTTTTTCGTCTGGACTCCCGTACATTAGCTACTTGGACGTGGTTTCACCTGAAAAATTCACTTTCACCCAGCCTTACATACTATATACTATATTGTATGTGAACCTTCTTCTCGGGTTGTTCAACGTCGTCCCAGGCTTTCCCATGGACGGCGGACGCGTGCTCCGGTCAATGCTCGCGTTGAAGATGGATTACCTCCGCGCTACTGAGCTTTCGGTTTCCGTGGGGCAGCGGTTTATTTTTCCCCTTCTTTTTGTTGTGGGAATCTTTGACGGAAACGTCATACTCGCATTAATATCTGTTGTGCTTTTTGTGGCGAGCGGGGGCGAGCTTAAGATGGTGAAGCTGAAAAACGCTTTGAGGGGTTTGACTGTGGCGGACATTTCTGTCGGAAAGATTCCGAAAGTAGATGGTTCCATGCGGACTAGGGATTTCGTAGACTCCCTTGAAAAAGAATTTGAAACCCACTACATAGTTTACGGGGAAGGGGGACGAGTTCAAGGAGTGTTAAACACGACTGAGATACGGTCGAAAGATTTTGATAAACAATTATCAGCTCTCGCAACGCAAGACTATGAAATACTTGATGCAAGTCGCCTTGCCTCAGACTCCCTGAAAGAATTACTGTCAAACGAGTTCATTTTAGTCGTCTCCGACAAAAAAGTGGCAGGTTATGTAACGCCCAGAAACGTGTCTGAAGCTTACAAATTTCACAGACTGAAAAAAGCGATAAGATAGCTTTTTTACATGCTTTATACTAATATCTTCTCGTATGAGTAAAGCAACCCGCTCCCGCATTAGAAGAAGCCTGACTTTATTCTTCACACTAGTTGCCCTACTGTGTCTTTCAGCAGGCCAGTCAGACATCTCGTGCAGGAATGCTAAGGATATTTGCGCTAGAGGGGGGGCACCTGCAAATGATCCATGGTATGGATTCGTTTTGGTGACTGAAAACGGATACTATCATCCAGACCCAGATTATTCAAAGGCTTATAATGCCCGGCACGAGGAACTGGATCCTATTGGATCAAGCCCGTCAGGTGATATTTCCGCAGCTACTTGTTTTATAAGAGTGGTCGCAGTGTTCTCCAGTGGAGAATACCAGTGCTATGATTACTTGACCGACACTTGGAGTCAAGCATTGTGCTCTCAATTAGGGACTGGCGTGTGTCCTGGAGGGGATCCGATTTGCCTTACAAACAGGACTGATGCATTCAGCGGTAGATACACTGTTTTGGGTGAGATATCCAAGATGTTTCCGAAGGTAATCAACTCGTCAGTAAACATTGCCGCCGAAACAGCAAGGATTGGAAATTTCGTAGTTGTTGATGACGACTGGATGGTGATTGGCGTTAACGAAGAAAACTATGTCAGAGACTTGTGGTCTCAAGAAAAGAAAAGCGGGAACAAGGACTATGAGAGCGCGCAGTGGTACATTATTTACACTCTTGCCCGCCTCTGCGATATTGTCGGGCCGATAAACGACACGAGAATCTGTAAGCGAAACATGATTTTCGACAGGGATTATCGAACTATGCAGCACCTTGAGATTGGTGAGGTTTACCCGACCATCATCGATAAGATGAATTTTCAGGATTGTCTTTGGTTTATGGTGGATTACGGGAAATTCCATTATTATCCGGGAGTCATGATCGTGTTGCTCAACAGGTCGAAGTTTGGAACCCATAAAGGCTTTATGTTCAACGCGATCGTCGACCAGGAAAGCCAGTTCATAAACCACATTTATATTGAGTCTCTTGAGCCGGGAGTTTATGGCGGCGGGGTTGAAGGCCACACTTGCTGTAATGTTCTTACGGGAAACAATTGGAATTATGAGTGCGTGCCAGTTCAAACGTGCGTAAGCGACGCAGCATGCATTTGGAGTACTCGAGAGACTGGAGGGTGTGTGGAGGCGGCTATTTCGAATTGTCTGGATTGTACCGGTCAGGACACGCATTTGATCACTCAGGCTTTAAAGGGGTGGAATAGTAATGCAGGGGATAGACTGTTTGGTTGTGACTGGTGTGACGAAGGAGCTTACACTTGTTCTATGGGCGCGGCTTTGGCGGACTACATTGCCATGATGGGGGTGAACGTTGTATACCCTACGATTCCTTGGCCGTCATCTTTTAATAGTGCACTTACTTCATGCGGGTATTACAGACCATGGGTTATGAATCATTGGGTTACGGGCGGAGACCCTGATGAGGACTGTAATTGTTTAACCGGCTGGAAGAGGACTTTCGTCGACCATACGGGGTGGCTTGATTTCATGTGCACTCAAGCTGAATGTGAGGAGTGTGCGCGCAGGGGTTATGGATGTCAGTGGGAGGACGAGGAAACCGACGGCTGCTATAATTGCAGGGATCCCACACCCCACGGCCGCCCCGACACGCTCATAATCGATAATTCAGTCAGATCAATCGAAACCATTATAAACGCCTCGTTCGTAAACGAGAATTCCGTCGACTGGGATGGCGCATCATTTGCGTGTGGACACAACACTGGGAGAGGATATGATATTCTTGGGGGTGAGGGAGGATGTCAAGACGTTCCCGGAGCAGCGGGAGGTGAGATAGGGTGCGCGCAATACGACTGCATGGTCCCCTGGAATACTTCAGCAGATTCAGTGTACGGCGCAAACTTCGACCACCCGACTTATAATCGAAACAGGCAGGGTTGGGACCTTCCAAACAGGGGTGGAGGAGTCACATTCCAACCGGATTCTGAAAACTGGAATTTCGACTACTCAAGCTATCAGAGCCTAGTCGAGCCTAAAGTGTGTTCGGATTGGGGTGAATCTGAAGTCCCCTTCTTTTGGGGTGACAGGTACACTACATGTGACTTCAAAACATTCGTCGACGAGCCGGAATGGATATGCAACTGCACTCGACCAGAACACGAGCCAAAAGACCACACGCCATGCCTATGTCCTGGAGAGGGAGGAGCGGACGTCGCCCTGCCAGTCTCGATAACCAATTGCCTTACAGAAGAATGCTACACATACATGGGAACATACTATAGGCTATTCAACAGGGATACTGTCTGGGCTAACACGTTCAAAATAAGCCCTGAAGTCTCAAACGTGACTATTGAATCATGCTCGACAGGGGTTAATTGCCAGGAGACTGCACACAACCTCGCGTGGGCGTGGGGGGATTTGGGTGTTACTGACAGGGAACACATTTGCAATGACATGGCCTCTGATCTAGTTTGTGGGGGCTGTTTTTTCCATGGGCCCGCGTTTGGTGGAGGGTGCATGGATTGTTTAGATGGTTCAGCAACGCCTCCAGTTGAAATAGTTGAATGCAACGACTACCAAGACCAGCAAACCTGTAGTGGCAACGGTTGTGGATTCATCGGAGGGTGCTTTTGGGATACCCATAGGGGTAGGTGCGATAAATGCCCGCCTGGAGGGTCTGTCTCAGGGTGTAGGAAATACGGGAGCTTCGATATTTGCATGAATGATTCATGCCAATTCAATGAATGTGGTTGGGACATGATAACTCAGACTTGCCAACCCCACGGCTGGGGGGATTTAAACTGCACTCAAATGTGCGGGAACAGTGGTGCAGGCTGTAATATCCAGCAGTGTAAGCTTGCCTCAATCGTAACTAGAGAAGGGTGTACTTATGACACTTGGGAGCCGGGGTCGCCGGGTAGTGTTGATCATGACTGCCTCTCCTGCGACCGATTTCGGGGGGGGAAGTGTGGGTGGTATGCGACTCAGGATTCATGCAAAGATGATTTATGCAATTTTGGCTGCTGGTGGTGGCAATCACCCGGCACTTTCGATCAGTGCAGGACTTGCAGTCTCGCAATGTCAAGCGGCTGTACCATATACAATAAGCCTGAAAATTGTCTGAAAAACCCCTGCCGCATTGACGGCGGGTGCGGGATGAATGTTGCAGACAAGTGTATTTCATGCAACTTCATAGACACTTGCAAGGATTATGGAAAAGAGAGTTGTTTTAAAAATCCTTGCGGTATTACTGGAGGATGCGGCTGGGACCCGAGGCCGGGTGACGGTGAATGCAAACCCGCAGGATCATTAAGTGAGGCTTGTTATAAAGTTAATGATGACGGTACGAAACCACCATCAATCACCGAATGTCTACAGGACGTATCAACAATAGTCGAGAATGGTTGTTGGGCTGGACTAATTTCAGGGGGTTGGGGTTGCGGCAACTGTGATGGGAGCAGCGGGTATCCCGTTAAGTCCTGCCAGGATTATTCGAGTGGATACAACACGTCCAAACTTTCTGATAGTGGTAAGGGCGGTTGCATGCGCGACGACTGTAATGTCGGGCCTTGCGTATGGGTTGACGACGCAATTGGGGAGAGGTGCATTCCCGCCTTAAACGCGGAACCGGGAGAGGGGTTAGGATGGATTAGAAGTGGAGGTACAAGCGGAGATATACCCCAAGACCGTGGAGGAAACCTTGGCGGCGGGGATTTCACAGTACATGTTGGAGGTGGTGCAAACATACCCAACCAGTCGGAAGCTGAAGGCTTCAATTACTCTGAAAGATACTTTAGGAACGGCTCCATCTGGTCTGAAGCAAAAGAGATGGACACACTCCACGTCCTGCTCGACTACAAGAGTGAGGAAGCGACTCACGCGCGGGCTACAGACGGTGCCGACATCGTCCCAACCTGCGGGTGGGACAATCTTATGGCCTGCGACATAAGTACGCTGCGCTGCGGGTCTTGGACGGTCAACTCCCTAAGCGAATTCAACTTCGGTGATTACTGGACGCCCATGCGCAGGAGGGTGCCCGTATCCAACCCAACCATCAGCAATCCACCTCCACCCCAAGTCTGTGGGAAACTGTGCGCCAAGAAGGTGATTATGTGGCCCAGATACTTTGCGGATTCCGCCCACGACCAGCAGATTAACAATGAGGCGGACAAGTATTGGAATATGATTCGCGGAGGGTTTTTGAATCTTACCGTTAATGAGACGGAGATTGGAACAGGCAGCAACGAGATGACCCTTCAAAGCGGGTGGACTATGGACCCCACCCGAGACCCCCCGTTTTCATATAGGGGCAATATTCTTCCACCGCCAAGCCACCCTTACACGCAGCTTAACTGGTTTAACATGCCGGTTACGGACGCTTGGTCTCTTAAGGATACAACCCAAAACATCAGCGTCACCGGAAACCTCACGTTCAACATGACGTTGGTCAGAAAACCCCTTACAATGCAGTGCCTGTGGGACGGCTGCCTCTATAATACGGGCTGGGCAACGGGGGGGACCTGCGCGGATGCGACCGACGACCTCGACCGCTGGCTTATGGACGAATTCCGGTGCGATGGAACCTGTCCCTGCAGCACAAAGGACGGAAACGAGTACTATATACAGCAGGTCAACAGCCCCGACATGGACCCTTACTCATGCAGCTTCCCCTGGTACGACGGATGGTTACAGTGCATGCAATACACCCAGTTTTACGACGAAGATGGAAACCCCTCCGAGTGCATCTGTGCTAGCTGGAATGGGACGGGTTGGGAGTGGAACTTGAGATGGCAGTTCAGGTGTGTTGCCTGCTGGAATCACGATAAATGCGATTACCCTCTGGTGAATGAATCTAACGGGCTTTTCCTAGAGACCTGGAACGACACTTCCAGTGTATGGGTTTTCCCATACGGAGAAAACTTTTCAATCAGCAGGCCACTAACCGGAGACCACCCCACAGATGACCTAAAGATTGACATGTCAGGGTACATAGACCAATACGGTTTATACAATATTACAGGCCACATCAAGTTTAAGGCTGAACCAGACATTCTAAACGGATTCGACATAATATTCCCTGAAAGATATGAAATGAGTTATAATGCAAAGAATTATCCGGTAGAGCATGAATTATACAGGACTCTAAAGACTTGGGAGAGGGATGAATGCATTCACAGGGATACTAGTGGTGGTGGTATGCTGGCAGGTACCTATCCAGGGGATAAGTCAGCAGTATGGTGTCCTGACTCTGACGGCTCCTTAGCAGGCAACTACTTATTGTGCGAGGACTATCCCACATACAGATACCTGAAACCCAAGAACACTAAAGAATATGAGTCTCAACTCGTATGGTGCATCGACAATCAGACGAAAGTCTTCTTCGGCATGCTCCAGGAATTCCGCCAACCTGAAAACGCATTCCTCCAGCTCACTAATAATCCAGTGAAAAAGTATTACCACCTTGATGATAAGTATATGGCACTCGACAAGAATTATTCACTTGAACTTCCGCTATATGGTATTGACGCAGGAATTTTACATTGGGACTGGTCTTGGGTTGATCCGAGTCTTTCCTTGGGTGTTGCGAGAAATTTCCACGAGGACGAAGAGACTTATTATGACGTTGCGGCATTTTACCCGCGCCTTAAGCCTTCAAGCCGGCAGTACGGAACCTTGTATCGCAATTATACTGTCACTGAAGTTTACGGTCGAAAGATTAGCAAGTACGCCGACGTCTCAGGTTTCGTAAAGTATGATGGCATTAACGGTATTTACCACGTCTACTTCACGTCCAAGACCCTTCCAGTGGATTCAGTCAGGACTGCTAAAGTCAGGTTTTTCACTCACTTGAGAAGTTTTGAAACTCCCTTAATCGGTCCTGGACCGGGTAGCGTGATTACAAACCATATTGGAGAGAGGGATCCTGCGGAGATTTTGATTTCCATCGCAGGCACCATGGAGGCTTACACTGACGCGACCATTTCAGCGATGCTTTTACCCACGCCATCCTTGGACCCTAAACCCACAATATACATTTCAATAGGACCGCCCTACAACAAGCACATTGCAATTCCAGACGGAGGATCCTATACATTAAGACTGGAGAACAGTAAGGCAGTCGTGAAAGCACTATACAACGGGTATTGGGATGACACCGCGAATTCGGGGACCAAAATCGCAAAGGCCGAAGAGATCATCTTCCCCCAATACACCCTGAACCCGCTCATCCAGACGAGAGTTTTCCTACTGCTTGGAATAGGTTTTGCAGTTATTGTTTCATACCGGTTTTTCATGAGCAAGAGGATGGACTATTACACCATGATGCAGGAATCGGGTTTGTATGAGATGTTCAAGGACTTTTTCGGCTTCAAGTAGTCCTTTTAATGCCCTTAAAGCAAATAATTATCAATAATGAAAACCTCCGTTAGGGTTCTGGCAGCAATCATAATTCTCTGGACTTGTTCAACTATAGTAAGCGCTTCAGCATATGACTGGATAATAGCTGTTCCAGAGTTTTTTGGCTGGTTATTCACCTTCTTTATTGACGGGATAGTTAGCATGCTGAACGCTATTTTGAGCAAGTTCTTCGATATTATGGAGGTCAGCCTCCTTTCCAAACCCACTCTTTACCCGCTAATGGATGGCGGAAACCTTACGTCCTCTGGCTTGATTTTCAGCGAGTTTATGAAGATTCTAGTCCCCTTATTCGTGTTCAGCGTGATGGTGAGCGGCGCATACATGGTTTTTATGGCGCATTCCCCGAGCGGTAGGGCGCAGGCGAAGATGATTTTCGACAAGCTTTTAGTGGCCTTGATTATCATCCCCCTTTCCCCCGCATTGTATGAAGTCTTGCTGGAGACTAATCAGGTTTTAACTGTGAGTGTTGTCCAGGTTATCAAGTTGGATATCATCTCCGGCCCGGGGACTTTAGGTGATGTATTCTACTCTTCGGTTTCAAACGCCCCAATATCTGCGAAAATCGTTTTCCTCTTTCTCTATATGAGTATACTGTCGTTTGCATTTCTGGCCCTCATGACAATGTACATGAGGTATCTGATAGTCTTGACTATGGGTTTTGTCTTTCCCTTCACACTATTTCTGTACCTGCACGACTGGACTAAAGCACAGGGAACTCGCCTACTCAAGTTCACGTTAATCTGGATTTACGCACCCACAATCATGGCTGTCTGGCTTGCCATAGGCGCTTCCACACTAGCCTCATCCAGCAAGACGGGTAGTTTCGTAACGGCTGCGGGCGCGCCCTTCTTCCTAATAGTCTCCCTCGCAATGGTTTTCGCAGCACCCCTTGTCATGAGCGGGATCATGAAGTGGCTTGGCGGAATCGTGTCGGCGGTTGGACAGCTCGTTCCGGGCTGGTGGGGAGTCGCATTCGCAGCTGTCGGAGGAGTAATGCAGGGTAAGAGTGTCGGCTCGATAACAGGTGTCGGCTTGAAAATCGGAGTCAACAGGATGTGGGGTGGGGGGAAAGCATTACTCGCGAAGGCGAAGGGAAGTAAAGGAAGCTCTTCCGCAGGGCTTATGGGAGGAGGAGGCGGAGCACTCGCAAAGGCTGCTGAAGGCCCGAAGCCTAAGACAGGAGAGATGGGGCCGAGCACTTCCATGGGCGGAAAGCCCAAGCCAGACACTTCTAAAGGAGGAGCAGATAAAGGCGGAGGCGCTGCCGGGAAAGCCGTTGAGGAAGGCGCTGCAAAGGCAGGTGGAAAGGCAGGTGCAGCTGCGGGAGCCGCAGCTGGCAGAGCCGCAGGCACGGCAGCAGGAGCTCCTTTAAAGGCATTGGATGCCGTAGCGCCTGGAGCGGGCACGGCAGCATCCAAAGCGGTCGAGGAAGTGTCCACCCAGGTTGGGAGGGAGGTTGGGAGAACTGTCGGAGAGGCCGTAGGAAGGGGCATCGGAAAAAGCTTGCGTGCTGGCATGCGCACGGCAGGCAGGGCGGCTTGGGGGGCTACTAAAGGAGCTGCCGTGGGAGCTGCGAAAGGTTTTGTAAGAAACCCCTTAAACCCGTTCGGCCCTCTGACCGGCGCAACCAAGGGCGCATTTACCGGCGCCAAGGCGGGTTTGGGCGGCAGTGGAAAAAGCGTTGGCTCGGCAGGAAGTAAGGGGGCTGGTTCCAGCGTTCCAGGAAATTCAACAGCCCGTATGATGGGTGGAGACAAGCCGCCCCCTGAAAAAGAGAAGAAGAAGAAAAAAGAGAAAGAGGAGGAATCCTCTCAAGAGAAGCAGAAGAAGGCGGCGACTTTCTCGAACATGAAGGAGGAGATTGGAAGCCTCACCTACGATACGAGAGCGGGAGATAAGTGGGAGGGCTTTGGAGCCCGTCTTAACGGGATGGACGACGAGAATATGGCTGAAGACGAGCCTAGTGAACTGGCTTAATCTTTACTGCACGCGTTAACATAGTTTTTCAGTATTAGCGGTCCGTCGGGAGTGTGTTCCACTTCAGGGTGGAATTGAACCCCGTAAATCGGAAGTTTATTATGTTTCACAGCCTCGAACCTGCAGACGTCGGATTCTGCGAGTGCGGTGAATTCTTCCGGGATCTCTGACACTTCGTCTTTGTGTGACGCCCACACCTGAATTTTCTCGGAAAGCCCCTTGAAAAGGTCGTCTCGTTCAAGAATCCTGACTTCTACTTGAGCGTATTCCGCAGACTCTCCTTTCTGGACCTTACCCCCCATTTTCTGGGCTATTATCTGATGGCCCAAACAGATTCCGAGAACTGGAATACCAGATTCCAAAACGTCCATCGACGAGCCGAGCTTGCCCACGCCATCGTAAACCGAGTAGGGTCCTCCGCTCAGAATCAACCCCACCGGATTCCTTGCGAGAATCTCTTTTACGGGAGTGTCATTCGGAATTATCTCCGACTCCTCCCCCAAGTACTTCAAGCTCCTCCAAATCCGGTGGACGTACTGGCCCCCATTATTCAAAATCAAAAACATAGTATCTTATTTACGAAAACAATTTTAAATAGAGGCCTTGAGGCCGGATTCCGCGATTATTTATGCTTATAATCAGCAATAATATTCAGGTGATCAAAAATGCCAATAGTAATGGGAGCTAAAGCAGCCCCAGTTCCTGACAGGAATGAGTATTTGATGAAAGACGAATTACAGAAGATGAAGCCAGATGCGCAAGCACGCGTAAAAGGGGAAATGGGCTTCCCTGATAGGGCTGAAAAATGGGCGGGAGCCTTAAGAAGCGCTTTAAAAAGCTCTATGAGGTTGGATGCGGGAATGGACTATGCCCTGGCCATAATAGGATCAAGGGAGACTATTGATAAGGACTCTAATGCCCTAAAATATGGTGCTGAGGATAAGATGGAGAGACTTGAGACTGTGTTAAACACACTAAAACCAGAACAAGTAAGGCAGCTTTTAGATCACATGGCAAACAACCCTAACGGAGACCCGTACACCATTGTAACCGGCATACTCACAGAACCCAGCACACTAACAAAGCCGATGGAATAACCGGAAAATATTTTTCAAGATTCCAACACTTTTTTCCCGCGGGCTTGGGGGACTATAATCTTCCCCCCACCAAATTCTTTTAAAAACTGTTTCCCCTCGAAAAGCCTGTCTAAAAATACTGCGAGCGCTGCGACTTCCGAGTGGGGTTGGCTTCCCACAGAAACATTATAGTCTGCAAGTTCATAGACTTCGGAAGGCACCTTCCTACCCCCCACGATGACAAGCTTGTCTTTCCCTGAATTTTTTATTTCATTAAGAGTTTCATTTAATGGTAGCCCGTACATGGTAAGGTGTATCACATCCCCCTCAAACTCCCGGATAGTCTTTGCGTATTTTCCGCTGTATTCGACCTTAAAGTCTCCCCCCCAGCCCCCATTTATTTTTTCGACACTTTCCGCCACACGAGAGTCTTTAACGTCGAAAAATATTTTCTCGGCGCCGAAAGCCCGGGAGGTTAAGGCCAGGTGCGTGCTAATCCTCTTGTCCCTTTCGAACCTGTGGCCGAGCCTTAACACGTAAGCCTTCACTTTGTTTTCCCTAGTATTCCATAAGCTGCGAGAAGTCCCGTGGCAGCGGCGTTTACCAGATCCCTCGACAACCCAAGGCCGTCGCCTGCCGCAAAAAGGTTTTTAATGCTGGTTTCCATATCTTGCCCCACTATAACCCGCAGTGCATAATACTTTATCTCCGGAGCGTAGAGTAGTGTTGCGTCTTGCGCGACTCCGGGTATTACTTTATCCAGCTGGCTTAATCCCTCTAAAATATCGATTACTATTCTGTGAGGCAGTGCCATTGAGATGTCTCCAGGCGTAACATCCGTTAACGTCGGCTGGACTATGTTTCCGGAAATGTCTGCGGGATGGCTTCTCCTGCCGCGCTTTAAATCCCCTAGTCGCTGTAGTATCGGCTTTCCACCGCCTATCGTGGTTGCCAGGTGCGCTATTG
>JBDRAY010000026.1:0-4681 GCA_043823295.1 Methanobacteriota archaeon
TCACTTATATTCTTCATAGGAGTAAGCCTCTTCCTGAAAGGAGGGGAAATAAGCGAAGAAGGCGGAAAAAACACGTGGAATGAAAACCTTTCAAAACTGAAGTTAGACGAAAGACAGATATACAAGCTCATAATGGACGAAAACGGCACGATATTCCAGGGAGACCTCGTGGAGAAAAGCGGACTCTCGAAAGTCAAAGTCTCAAGGACGCTGGACAAGCTTGAAGCAAGGAGACTCCTCGAAAGAAGAAGGAGAGGACTGACCAACATCATAGTCTTGAAGTAACTAACAGGTAACTGCTTTATTTAATAGGTAACCCGCACTCTATTGAAACACACGTGAAACTAGTTTCACCCATTGTCTTATAGATTGTTTCATCTAAGAGGTAGAATGTAAAATGAAAATTTCAAACAATGCCACACTTTTGGTAACAGGGATAATTTTTATAGTATTGATCGGATTTACGAAATTCGCGGAGACGAACAACCAAGCCGACAGCTTGAGTGCTCCGCCGCAGAAACCCGCGGTTAACCTACCGTCAGGCAACGCTAAAGTAACAATCGTAGAGTACTCGGACTTCCAGTGCCCGTACTGTTCGCGGGTTGTGCCGACGGTTAAAAAAATAGAGGAGACGTACGGAGAAGACGTAGAAGTAGTATTCAAGCATTTCCCGCTGGCCTTCCACTCATACGCGAAAAAAGCGGCGGAAGCCTCAGAGTGCGCCCGCGACCAAGGGAAATTCTGGGAATACCACGACAAACTATTCGAAAACCAGAACAAACTAGACAAAGACTCACTGAAGAAATACGCGGGAGAACTCGGATTAGACGCCAACACATTCAACAAATGCCTAGACTCAGGAACAAAGACTGCGTTGGTCGAAAACAACTTCGAGGAAGGGAAAAGCCTGGGAGTAACAGGAACGCCAAGCTTTTTCATAAACGGCCAGAAAGTCGTCGGCGCACAACCGTACGAAAAATTCGCGGAAATAATAGACGTAATGATAGAGGTGAACAAATGAAAGGAGAAGTAAAGACAATACAGTTAGTAGGCTTGATGGCACTCGCAGTAATCATGGGAGCGCTCGTCGGAGCCGCCCTGAATCAGACAAAAACAGTCTCAGGAACTGTTGAGGGCATAAACCAAGAACCCCAGTTGAATCAAGACAGCAATTACGAGCCAAAGGAAGTGACATCCCAGGTTAAGGAAGTAACATCCCAGGCTGCTCCAGCCGGCGGCGGAAGCTGCGGCGGAGCGTGCGGTAACCCGTCGTGCGGCGGGGCTAGTGGAGGCAGTTGCGGTTGCGGAGGATAAGAAAATGGCAAAACACAATAATAGTAAACAGAAGAAATTCACAGAAACAGAGGAGAAAAAAGGAGTGAAACCTGCGTATATTGCGGGAATAATTGTATTAGCAATAGTGGGGGGACTATTATTCGGAGGCTCTGGACCTGAGAAAGCCGAGAAAATAGGCGTGAGCGCTCAGGATATTGGAGCATCAGGCGGCAGTGATGAGAAGAACCCAGACAGCCTGTACATTCCGATATCAGCGATAAACGACGGAATAGCTCACTTCTACGAGTTCCCGTCTCAGATGGGGAAGACCATCCGTTTTTTCGTCTTAAAATCAAGCGACGGAGTATTTAGGGCTGCATTTGACGCCTGCGACGTATGCTACCGGGAGAAGAAAGGCTACCGCCAGGAAGGAGACAACATGATCTGCAACAACTGCGGGAGAAAATTCCCTTCAAACCTGATAAACGTAGAGCAAGGCGGATGCAATCCTGCTCCGTTGACAAGGGAGATTGTAGACGACAATCTTGTGATAAAAAAATCTGACATAGAGTTGGGTGCGAGGTATTTTTGAGATGAGCCTTATCAGATTCGAGAACGTCTCTAAGACGTATCAGGAAGGAGACGACATAGTCCAGGCTCTTGATTCAGCCAGCCTGTCTATCAATGAAGGAGACTTCATAGCCATAATGGGCCCTTCAGGCTGCGGGAAAAGCACTCTATTGAGCATACTAGGGGTGTTAAACAAGCCCACTGGCGGGGAGGTGTTCATAGATGATATCGCAGTCTATGACCTACCTTCCGAGCGCCAGGCAGATTTCCGCTTTGAATACCTAGGTTTCGTATTCCAGAGTTTTCAGTTGGTGCCGTATTTGACGACAATTGAAAACGTCATGATACCTCTCTCGATATCCGGCACGCCGGAAAGCAAGCAGCGCCAGATGGCAGGGGATGTTCTTGCCAGAGTGAACTTAAGCAACAAGGAGAAGAGGTTACCCAACCAGATTTCCGGTGGCGAGGGCCAACGCGTTGCGGTAGCACGCGCTATCGTAAACAACCCCCCGATATTGCTGGCTGATGAGCCAACCGGAAACCTGGACTCGAAACACGGGACGGAGATAATGCAGTTGCTCGAGGATTTGAACAGGGAAGGCCAGACGATCGTCATGGTGACGCACGACAAGACGATGGCGCAGTACGCGCACAAGCTTATTGAGCTTAGTGATGGGAGGATAATAACTTAGAAAATGAAACTTAGGAATATTGCATTCAACAACCTTCGGAGGAGAAAGTCCAAGATGGCTTTCCTCATCCTTGGGATGATGATAGGGATTGCGACGGTCGTGACGATATCGAACATAACCTCGGCTCTAGAACACGACGTCCAGAAAAAACTCGACGAATTCGGAGCCAACATCATAATAGTTCCGAAATCAAACACACTCTCCATGTCTTATGGCGGCATCTCGATTCCAGGGGCGCAATACGATGTGAAGGAGATTCACCAAAACGAGACAGATAAAGTTTACACTATTAAAAACAAGGAAAATATCGCTGGCCTCTCGGCCAAGCTTCTCGGAGCATTGGATGTCGAGGGCACGACAGTCCTTGTTATCGGCGCTGACATAGCATCCGAAATAAAACTTAAGCAATGGTGGAAGTTCACACACGACTCCAATATAAATCTTGTGCGGACGGTGAAGGAAAGCCCGATTGACCCTACCAAAAACACGACTGTCACTGAGATTGAGGGTCTTAAGGCAAACGACCTTATCCTAGGTTCAAGGGTTGCCGAGAAACTGGAAAAGAAGGCGGGAGACACGGTGACTGTCAAGGGCGAGGTATTCAGGATAAAGGGCGTGCTAGAAGAGACTGGCTCCCAAGACGATTCCATCGTCCTTTTGTCTCTTCCAGTTGCTCAAAGACTCCTTGGAAAAGAAGGGAAGATAACCTTGGTCGAAGTCGCAGCAATATGCTCTGGATGCCCGGTAGAGGAGATAGCAAGGCAGATAAACGAACAGATCCCTGAGGGGAAGGCAACCCCTGTCAAACAGGTTGTCGCTGAAAGGATGCAGACTGTTAAACAGCTTTCAAACTTCGGGGTTGCAGTCGGTGCGATAGTCCTAATCATAGGATCCCTCATCGTTTTCACCACGATGATGTCCTCTGTGAACGAGAGGACCAGAGAGATAGGCATTTTCAGGGCGATAGGATTCAGAAGAACGCACATTATGAGACTAATCTTTATGGAAGCCATTACATTAAGCTTTATTGCAGGAGTGTTAGGCTACGGTCTTGGTTCAGTAGCAGGCCTCGTCGTAGGCCCGAAGATAGCTGGGCTTTCAACACCGCCTACAGTAAGTTATATACTTGCCTTAGCAGCCATAGGAATGTCCGTAATCATCGGGACTTCTGCAACTGTTTATCCTGCATTGAAGGCGTCGAACATCGACCCGGTCGAGGCTTTAAGGCAGATTTGATACGATGAAAAAAGTAATATTGATGTTTACTGTATTGGGCATTGCAGCCGGATTTATTACGGGCTCGTTGGTGCCCGATTTCCGTAGCTACGAGGACAGGCGGCACAAGCTTATGGATGACATGGCTGCGCTCATAGAGGAGAAGGTGGAGTCTGGGGAATACAAGTGCTGTATCGAGCCGGCCTGCGACATGTGCTTTCTCGGCCACTGGAAGTGGAGTGACGGAATCTGCAGGTGCGACGAAATGATTGCACAGGGACGGGACGAAGACGTGTGCCCACAGTGCAGGAAAGCCTTAGAAGAAGGATTGTGCAAGTCAACGCAGGAGACGGCCTGCGAAGTCCCGGGCCTGGAGAGTTAAAATAGGATAGTGCTCATAGTTTACCATCAACTATGAAGAAGACTGTCATAAAGGTTTCAGGCATGCACTGTGCAAGCTGTGCAGTCAACATAGAAAAGGCTTTGAACAGAATCGACGGCGTCTCGAAAGCAAGCGTGAACTTTGCATCCGAGAAAGCACAGATTGAATACGATGCCAGCAAGGCCGGCGAAAAAGAGATTGGTAAAGCTATCAAGGACGCAGGCTACGGGGTCGGGGAAAAGACACTAAAGTCCATATTCAAAGTAAGCGGGATGAATTGCGCAACCTGCGCGACGAACATAGAAAAAGCGCTAAAAAGACTCCCCGGAGTAAAGGATGCTAACGTAAACTTCGCCTCCGAGAAAGCAACTATCTCGTATTTTCCAGACCAGGTTGTCATCGAGGACATGGTCAACGCTGTAAAAGATGCGGGATACACGCTCCGTATCAAAGAAGAATCCAGCGGACTTGACGGGGAAACAGACCTTGCGGTTCTGGAAGAGGCTAAAAGGAAGGCCATTATCGCGTGGACATTCACAGTACCGAT
>JBDRAY010000027.1:0-7684 GCA_043823295.1 Methanobacteriota archaeon
ATTACTCACCCGCTCTCGATATTTATTGATTGGTTCGCAGCCGACGTCTTGCACCGCATGAATCATACTCAAGGGTATTGTCTTTTCTGTCTCGTTTTTTCCAGGCCCCATCAAAGTAAAGCTTATTTTTGCGTTCCCACCTTTTTGAGCGGCGGAATCAATTCCCGATATACCGGTCACGTAGCCTTCACTGCCAGCGAGTGCGAGCCTTCCCGACTCATCTTCTTCCCGATAAGTCACTAAAATTAGGTGACCGTTTTCTAAACACTGGCGCATTAACTTTAGGTTTGCATTGTCTTCAACACTTTCACCTGGAAAATCCTGTTTACGTGAAGCAGTGGTCCGATCCCTTGAAATTAAAGCCATAAACATTACAACTTGGAAGTCATACAATAATAGTGGTTTAACCTAATCTTTAAGTTCGCTAGTCTTCTTCCAGGAAAGCCCTATTTCATCCAGAATACCCGTCACAATTTTTTTCTCGAGCCCGCGAAGACCCTTCCAGTCAAGGACGGCAAGCTCCGGGGGAGGTATTGTATGCTCGATCATTTTTCTGATCATCTGCTCGTTCATGTAGTCCATAGCATACTTTGGAGCTATGTGTCCAAATGCGACTTTACCCGATACTTCCGTGAAGTTTGGGGCGTAGTGCGGTCCGCCGAAACCTATGGCTGAAGGCAATTTGTCCGGAGATTTTGATGCAAGCGAGTCGGCGACTTCAGCTACGACAGTGCATGCTGACTCATTCCCCCATTGTTTTTCCGAGCTTCCAACTTCAACGTACAGGAGTGGGAAGGATAGTTCTGTGGGTCCGTGATGTGTTACTTCAAGGCTTGCTTGGAATCCGGGAATAGGGTGCCGTAGTAGTTGCTCGATGCTCTTTCTAAGGTATTGTGCAGGCGCAATCGAAAGCCTGCCGGGTTCGCCTCCAACGTCGGCTGAGCCATAGTTTCCAGTCGCATGTGTCGTAAATGTCGGAGTCCCGGACTCGCTCCGGTGACGGGAGACGACTATGCATACTTCGGGATTAAAGGTTCCGAGAGAGGATATGCGAGTAATATTTTCTCGACTTGCAACAAGCAGTATGTCATCCCGACTGTATACTGGCACGCCGTCGAATTCTTCCCCAGTCTCTTTGAATTCAAATCTTTCTTTCAGGATTCTGGCAGTATTTACACCCGCAACGTCGTCGAGTGAATAAGCGATAAGCTTCATAAGATGAATAATGCATCGTCGACCATTAAATAATATTCTGAACAAACGAACCTTTTCAATGAATGATACAACGCATTTATAATTTGGTTTCCCAAAAGGTATACCATGCGCGTATTGCTCTTACACTGTGATTACCTGGAATTTACGGTTCAGAAGAAGGCGGTTAAAGAGCCTGAACAAGTTGAGGACAAGCTAGGGCGCCTTGAGGAGTGTATAGTCTGCTTCATGGCCGTTGAGAAGGTAGATGAGGGTGATCCTGGATACGTTGTCTCAGAGCTTGTGAAAGTTATTTCCGACTTGGCCAGCCAGGTAAAGGTCGAAAACATTGTCGTATACCCGTACGCCCACCTTTCAAGCGAGCTTTCCAACTTGGATACCGCGCAAAAGGTCTTAAACGACGTATATGCCAAGGTTTCTGAAAAATATAATACATTAAAAGCTCCTTTCGGCTGGTACAAAAGCTTTGAGCTAAAGTGTAAGGGCCATCCGTTGAGCGAGCTTTCAAGGACTATAGTCCCCGGCCAGTTGAAGGAGGATTCTGGAGAGTCTGATGCGCTTTCGAAGGAGGATAAGCTTGAAAGCGAGTGGTATATTATGACGCCGGACGGAAAACTCCACGACGTAAGTAAATTCGATTATTTAGGACATGAGAACCTGAAGAAGTTCTCTTTCTACGAGAAGGCAAAAGATAGGACGGTTACTAAGGCTCCTCCGCATATCGAGCTTATGAGAAGGCTCGAGCTTGTTGACTATGAGCCTGGAAGCGACTCCGGGAACCTCAGGTATTACCCGAAGGGCAGGATGATCAAGGCCTTGCTGGAACAGTATGTTACCGACAAGATTTTAGAGTACGGCGGAGTTGAAGTTGAAACACCATTAATGTATGATTTCGAGCATCCTACTTTATCCAAGTATTTGAACAGGTTTCCTGCAAGACAGTATACCATTGAAAGCGACGACAAAAGGTATTTCTTGCGGTTTGCAGCCTGCTTCGGACAGTTTCTAATGGCGCACGACGCCATAATAAGCTATAAAAACCTGCCGCTTAGATTATATGAACTTGCTAGATACGCCTTTAGGCGTGAGAAGAGCGGTGAACTTACCGGCCTCCGAAGGCTGCGAGCGTTTACGATGCCCGACGTCCATGCCCTGTGTACTGACGTTACCCAGGCCAAGAAGGAGTATAAGAGGAGGCTAGACCTTTGCATTGAAGTGATAAAAGGGTGCGGCCTCACCTTAGATGACGTCGAGCCTGCAATCCGGGTCACTAAAGACTTTTACAGGGAACACAAGGATTTCGTGGAATACATCGTAAAGAAGATTGGAAAGCCAGCTCTCGTCGAGATGTGGGATGAGCGAGTCTTCTACTTCGTATTGAAGTATGAATTCAACTTCGTAGACGCCCTATCTAAGGCGAGCTGTCTTTCAACAGACCAGATTGACGTGGAAAACGGGGAGAGATACGACATAAATTATGTTGACAATGATGGGGCGAAAAAGCACCCGCTGATACTGCATTGCAGTCCATCCGGAGCGATAGAGAGAGTAATTTACGCACTTCTTGAGAAGGCATACTTGGTTAAGGAGCAGGGAGGTGTTCCATGCCTTCCAATGTGGCTTTCACCCACCCAAGTAAGGATCATCCCTGTTTCTGAAGGCCAACTTGAGTATGCCATGAAGGTCGCAGATGAAATCGAATCGGGGGGAATCCGAGTGGACGTGGATGACCGCGACGCGACCGTTGGATTGAAGATAAGGGATGCGGGGCAGGAATGGGTTCCAAGAGTTGTTGTCGTCGGGGAAAATGAAGTTAAATCCAAGAAACTGACTGTCACAATTCGCGAGTTGAAGGAGAAGAAGGAGTTGAGCGTTAAAGAACTTGTTTCCGAAGTATTACCTCAGATTTCCGACAAACCTTTCAGACCAATCCCGCTTCCAAGGAATATTTCGGAGAGACCGAAGTTTGTAGGATAAAATTCTTAAAAAAAAAGGTTGTGGTTGAGGCGGCTCGCCCCAACCCCAGAACAATTAAAAAGAAACTTAAAGCCTTTTAATTCCGATTTTCTTGACTTTAGCCTTCTTTACTTTTGCTGGAAGCCAGCTTGGCCTGTTTGCCGGAGCGTCGACTACTTCGACTGATCCAGTGAACATGTGGACCTTGTTTGTCCCCCTCTCACGCAGGTTTATTGTCTTGAAACCGCGTGTCGCAGCCTTAAGTGCTGCCTGTCTTGGCTGTTTCCCGGAGAAGATGTGTTCAGTGTCTTTACCACCCTCCTGCAAAACAAAATACTTTATTTCTTTAGCCATTTCGTAAATCACCTCAAATTTTTATTCTAAAAACGGTGTAATGTATTGCATTTTCCCCTATATAAAGGCTTCGGTTTGCTGTTTTTCGATTTTTACGGGAAAATCCTAGGTTTTCCCGAGGATTCGAAGCGCAAGATGCGCCGCATTTTCACCGTTGTCTATTCCAACGCACGCGACCGGAACCCCCTTGGGCATCTGCATTATGGAAAGGAGTGCGTCCAATCCTTCAAGTTTGACGTTGACTGGGACTCCTATCACTGGTTTTTTTGTGTGGGATGCGACGACGCCGGGAAGTGCTGCAGACAGTCCCGCAATGCAAATAAATATTTTAGCCTCCGATTTATCGACTATTTTTTTAAGTCGGTCAGGTTCCCTATGAGCGGAACAGTAATCAATTTTATAGTCCGCCTTACCTTCCAAAACCTTGACTGCCTTCTCAACGATTTTCTCGTCCGACTTGCTCCCGGCAATAATATGAACGTCCATGTGGTATTATTCTATTAAAGCAATATATTAAGAACATGGTTAAGGTATGCATGATAGGAATGGGGCGCATGGGCAAAGTCATCGTGAAAATGCTTGCCGACGCGGGACACGAAGTGGTCGCCGCAGTCGACGCACCAGGATCCCCAACAATCGGAAAGAATGTTTCACAGTTGACGGGAGTTGAAGGAGTGGATGTTGTTGTTTCAAGCTCAGACGAACTCGCAAAGACCCTAGATGAATCTAAGCCCGAAGTCGTCATTGATTTTACGATAGCAGACGCATGCATTAAGAATATGAGGGTTGTCTGTGAAAACAAGATTAATTTGGTTGTCGGAACCACTGGCTTCTCAGACTCCCAGAATAATGAGATGGAAAAATGCATTGAAGACAATTCAATTGGCGCAGTCATTTCTCCGAATTACTCAGTGGGTGTTAACGCCTACTGGGAGGTTGTAAGCCTTGCAGCCAAGATTCTAAAAGGTTATGACATTGAAGTGGTTGAAGCCCACCACAGGTTTAAAAAGGATGCGCCTTCCGGGACTGCGCTTAAGACCGCGGAAGTTATCTGCGACTGCTTAGGGAAAACCCTTTCTGATGTTGCAGTCTACGGCCGTGAGGGCGAGACTCCAAGAAAAAAAGGCGAAATTGGAATCCACTCTATTCGTGCGGGAGATATTGTTGGAGACCACACAGTCTTGTTTTCAGATTTAGGCGAACGGATTGAGATTACGCATAGGGCTCATTCAAGGGAGGCTTTCGCTTCTGGCGTCGTTAAGGCCGTGGAGTTCATCTCAGGCCGAAGTGGCTCTTTTTCAATGCGGGATGTGTTGGGGATTTAGTTGAGAATCTTGTTTGGACTTCCGTTTTTCTGCGCAAGATTTATAACTTCTTCCTTGTCCATGTAGTATCGGTTCATGATCTTACCCACTTCATCAACTTTTCTTATGTTTTTAGAAACCATCCAATCAAGAATCTTCTTTTTCAAAGCCAAGTCTGCGTCGAGTTCCTCCCGGGTTAAGCCAGTGTGCTTTTCAAGCTCGTTGAAGACTCGAACTACAGGCATTATACTGGGTTTTATTTCGTCTGTTCTAGCATCCCACTGGTAAATCACGTTCGGCTTAATAAATACCGACCCATCAGATTTCCTTGTCCTGTCCATTACGAACTCTCCAACCTGGTAAATCCTTCTGATATTCTTTCGCCTATCCCTGAACATGACGATATTCAGATGCACTGCATCGAGCATGCTGTGAGGAATCGCGATTGGAGGGTTTGTAAGCCTTGTGATAGTTTGCTCGCAAGTGTCAGCGTGTATTGTACAGTATACTGAGTGTCCGGTATGCATTGCCTCAAACAAGACTTCAGCCTCCCTCTGTTTTCTAACTTCTCCCATGACGATTCGATCCGGCCTCATCCTCAAGGAATTAATCAATAGGTTTAGCATTGAGACTTCGCCCTTCCCTTCAGGATTGGGCTCCCTAGTTGTTAAAGGACACCAGTATAGGAATTCGGGGAGTTGGAGTTCCCGAGTGTCTTCTATCGAGATGATCCTGTGGTTTGGCGGCATGAAAGGCATGCAAATGTTTAGAAAGCTTGTTTTCCCAGATCCTGTGCCTCCAGAAATCACTATATTCATTTCATACTGAATCATAAGCCAGATTAAAGCCAACAGTTCGCTTGACGCAGTCTTGTTTTTAATGAAGTCTGAAGCAGTCCAAGGGTCTCGCGCGAATTTCCTGATCGTTATCGTGTTTCCCTTGCTCGATATTGGAGCCATTATGGCGTTAGCCCTATCTTTCGAAAGGAGGTGGGCGTCTAAAAGCGGGTTTAGCGTTGTGATTTCCCTCCCAATCCTTCGAGCAATCATTTGAGCGTAATTGTGGATTTTATTCTCGGATTCAGGTATGATATTCGTTTTAAGCCAACCGTATTTTTTGTGGTAGACTCGCATGGGCTCTGTAGCAGAGTTTACAACTATTTCCTCCAGGTTCTCATCTTCCAAAAAGTATTCGATTTCATCAAGCCCTAAAAGTTCGTGGACTAGATTCAGTATGAAGTGGTCTTTTATGTGTTTTTCAAGGTCTGGGAGTTCAGAGTCGAGAAACATTCTCGCCTGCTCCATGAATTCTTTTTTCAGAGACTCCATAAGCTTTGGGTCAAGTATATCGTTTGTTGAGACTTCTGCTTGGGAGATTAACCTCTCTTTAATATCATCAAGTAGGGCTTGGGTTGCTATAGCGATCTCAGGCAGCATTAACCGGTATTCCCTGCTATCGTTTTCCAAAACAATTTTTACTGTCGTAGGTATTCCTACAGAAACAACCGGATATTCCTCCAAAACCTTTTCTTTTCCTGGCAATTCAATCACCTATTTATCGTGCATTTTTCTAAGTTCCGGCTCACCTAGAGCAGGGTAGTGTAATTCAACGAGATTGTGTTCTTCAAGTATCATAGCCCATTCTTCAACCTGGGTTTTCGATACTCCGAGTTTTTTTGCAAGTCCGTCATTCAACCGTACAACACCTTTATCCAAGATCATTTCATAAAGCTTGTCGATAGTAGTCTTTACCTTAACTCCCGTTGCAATGGTTTTTGTCTTCTCCCCCCCCTTTTCGATTGAAATCCTATCCCCAATTTTTTGAAGTCTTGAATCCTTCAACTTTTGAAGGCGTTCAGCCTTCCGATCCATCGAGGGTTGTTCAGGTGCGTTCTCCTGAACGGGGGGTGCCTTAACTTTCTCAGGCCGCATAGTAATGGGTGTTTTCAGGGGAGTTGGTTTTCCGCCCTCAAGTTCAACAGCTTCCCCTGAGGAAATCTTTAATTCAGGCCTTCTAATAATCTTTGCATGAGTCTTTAACTCGGATTTTTCCCCTTCTTCCTTCGGTTTTATTTTACTTCCGAAATCGATTTCATGCCTCGTAGGGGTTTTCACGAAGACTTTCCGGTCGGATTTCAAATCGCGAATCTTACCCGCCTTCCTCCCAACACTCGGCCTGGATATTGCCTGAGAAATCTTTGAAAACAATCCAACTCCCGGCTTCTTAATAATATTCGACTTTATCTTAACACCTAATTCACTTACCTTAAGCTCCTGCTCGAGAAGAGCGGACGGGTTCGCCTCTATTGAGCGGGCCATCTCTTCCGAGTCGAAATGGAATACGTCAAGTTTTCCAGAAGAGCCTGTCAGACTGTTTTGGATGAATTGGAGCGCCTCTTCCCGGTACAATGGTTTTGAGTCTATGTATTTGAATGATGCTGCGATAATATTTCCCAAATCGACCAGAAGGTCTGCGATATACACCCTATGAAATTTAACACCTTTAAGCCTGAGCGCTCCTGTGAAATCTGATTCTAGTTTATGGCATATTTGGAAAAAATTCTCGATTTTTTCAGGTTTCACATGAACTCCCTTAGGCAGCTTCATGGTATACTATTGTGTTATTTAGATATAAAGGGGTGGGGGTTTTATTCCATCCAGGCGATTAGTTTGAAGACTTCGGGTCCCCACATGGTTTGGACTCCGAGGCGGTCTTCGGCTTCAAACCACATGTTGTTTGCGTCGAAATACAAGTCTGGAACACCGTATGGGGGCTCTATGTCAAGCTGGTCGACTACTCCGTCTGCCGGCTTAACGTCGAGGCGTTGAGTTAAAAGCCTGAGCATTGCATCGTCTATC
>JBDRAY010000028.1:0-4904 GCA_043823295.1 Methanobacteriota archaeon
CGGACGAACGCTTTTTTTTGTTCTGGCATGATTATCAGCCGCATTACCCTTACGAGCCGCCGATGGAATACGACGTCTTCTCGTATGAGAACTACTCGGGCATAGTCAACACACGACCCACCAGAGACGACCCAGTATGCAAGGGAATCAGCAATTCAGTCGAGAAAGACTGGTGCAATACGAAGACAGGGTATTACTTCAACTTGATACTGGAAAATCTGACTGATAAGGATTTTGCGCACGTGAAAGCCATGTACGATGGCGAAATACTCGCGGTAAACGCAAAGTTCAGCAGACTGGTTAATCTTCTCGGGGAAAAAGGAATCTTGGATAAAACAATCATCGTCTTCACGTCCGATCACGGGGAATCATTCGCTGAACGAGACTCCCATAAGAGGATAGGCCACACGCTCATGTACGAGGAAGTGCTGCGTGTCCCGTTGATAATCAAGGCACCATCCCTCACGAAACAGGTCAGAGTAGAGCCCGTCGTCGAAAGCATAGACATCATGCCCACGATACTCGACTTGCTGGGGATAACAGTACCCGAAGGCCTTGACGGAGAAAGCCTATTAGACAAGACAGGAGACTTCTCAGCCTACAGCGAGAACTTCGGCGAAGGCGGGGACATGGAAGACTACTCGATTAGAAACGAAAACCTAAAACTCATATTCTACAAAAGGATGATGGATCCGGAATTCAGGGAAAGAAGGGAAAAAGACGAGTACGAACTCTATGACCTAAGCCAAGACGCTCGTGAACAAAAAAACATTTACGGGCTAAACACGTCACCGGAGATACAAATGAGGGATATGCTTTACGACAGAATCCAGGACAACAAAACCATCACCGAGAAAACCGAATTAGACGCCGAAACAATCAAAAGACTACAAGACCTCGGATACCTCGCGGGAAAACACGCGTAAAAAATGCCGAAGGCGGAACCTGGAAAACAAGGCCGAGGCAAGTAAAAAAAGCTTGACTGCGCCTAAGTTCAAAAATAGAGTATACTGACTATGAATTTATTCTAGAGGCCTGATACTCTTCCCACCCGAATCCTCATCTAAGTCCAAAAATAAAAAGCGTTACTCTCAAGATTATTTTTATGCCCATCAGCCCTCTAGGAGGATATTCCTCTTGTTTTAGGAGTGATAAGTGAGGCACCATTTTTCCAGACTCGCTTATACTCTCCCGAAGCCCAGACTAGACTACGAAGTTTACCGCTACGAACGAGCCGAAGACCACTATGAAGCACACAAGCCAGATTAATCTACTCCATTTGCGCACGTCAAGACCATCCAAGTGCTTGAAAGGCAGTATTTCCGCGGCCGCCCACATACCTGCGGTAGTGTAGATTATCTGGTATACTTCCATCGGGTTCTTAAAATTTATGTAGGCGAAGACGAGCATTATAACCATGGAAAACAAGGGGGCTGCGAGTTTGGTTAGCCCGTACTTCCACTTGGATATGTTTCCTTCGACTTTCTCCATGAGAAAACCTTGGATTGAGAACGGATGGCCTAAGTAGCCTGTGACCAGGGTTATGAGGGAGCCGGTCCACCAGAAGTGGTATTCAATGTGTATGTTGAACATGCGGCCGATCAGCCTGTGGCTTACTTCATGGCTTATGGCAGCGAAAAAACAGAGCATCCAGTTTTGAATTAGTTTTCGCGCGAAGACTTCCGTGAACCCGAAGAATGTGAAGGTTATGGAAAGGCCTAAGACGAAGGAGGCGCCTAAAACCGCCAGCGCGTCTTCGACGTGGATTGGGCCTATTTTCCGAGTGGTCTTCCTAAGCTCCCGTTTCTTCCTGCCGAACGTTAAGGCCTTGAATTCGAAGACAGTCTGCAGAAGGTTCACAATCCATATTAAACCGATACCGGATGCCGCCGCGGCAGCCGGCACGTATGCTTCGGGCACGAACCTTGCAAGCGGCGAAGTCTTAGCCGAGACGTGCTCGAGTGCTTTTTTAGTTCTCGGGTGCTCGATTACTATTAAGTCGACGCCATCTTTCACGGCGTGGGTTACGTTAAGCTGATCGTATGCTTGTTGGCGTACGTCTTTCACGGACGCGTTAGAAAGGAAGAACGCCGACAAATTGTTGTGTTCCGCGCCGCCGACGAGTATGACAGTCGAGGGGACGGAACGTATTTCCCGTAGAGTCTGCGGGGAATCAGGCACAAAGTGCACTATAGTCTCGTTCACCTGCGCGATGACTTGGCTTTCCGACTGAACCTTCAGTTCCGCATCAGCCTGGAAAGTCGCGGAAGACAAAGTATCGTAAACCACCTGTTCGATGAAATCCACGTCAGAACCCTTCACCACAAACACGTGAGCCTGGAAAGAAACATTACCGGAGTAGTCTTCAAGCTCGAACTCCATCTTAAGGGCTAGTTCTTGCTTAAGCTCCGGCAAATCAAATGCCGAGGTATTGTATGCCGAAATCAGGAATAACGCTAATGCGATGCACAATATGTTCGACTTACATTTCATTTGAATTTAACGTTGCTTCTTCTTCGCCGTTGAGAAGCCAAACAAAACGTACAAAAGGCACCTGCGGGTTATGCTGGTAAACAATCCCACGAAAGAGATTAAGGCAACAAGCCGCACCCACTGCGGAGGCACCAAGTGCAACGCCAAAGCGAAGACGCCGACACATCCAATGAAAGCCCGGATTATCAAGTCCGTTCCACCAACATTTCTCGCCGAAAAATTTTTGTCCATAAAATTTTATTAACGGCCCCAGTATTTAAGTTCACCAGCAACCTTTGATAAGGCCTAAATCCTCGCACCCCACTGCATAAGAGTCTCAAAAAAAGGTAATGTTTCAGTGAGCAGGTACGTGGAGCCTTGACGTCATGATTGCTGATTCATGCCGAAGGCGTGACTTGAACACGCGACTTCCAGATAACTCAGCTGTTATCGTGAAAGCTCCAAGCTTTTTTCTTGGGGCGCCAATCCAAAAGAGTTTTTCTTTTGGGGATGAAACACCTTTCTTTCCTAACGAAAGGGGTTTCTGCTTATGAGTCTGGCGCTCTAACCAATCTGAGCTACTTCGGCGTGAGTGTAACGAACTGCGAAGTGGGCGACTTGGAGTCGCATCCACTTCGGCGTGAGGTTTATGTTATGGTAGTTTTTCTTTTTTAATTTAAGAAGTATTGTTTTTTAGTCTGTTTTCATCTGGAGTAGGACTATGATGGTCACAAGTAGTCCGTATCCGATGAGGATGGTTTCGAAGCCGTAGTATTTGTTCAGAAGGCTTAGTACTCCGATTATTAGTGCTATTACGCCGGTTGAGAGCAGTATTATTTCGAGTACTGCGCGTATGAATCCTTTTTTTATTTCATGTGCGCTGTGGACTGCTTCTTTTTTGACTTCTGCTACTTTTTCTTCGGCTTGTTCTTTGATGTCTTCTACTTTTTTGTCTATCTTGTATCGTTGGTCAAGGTATGTGCCGACTAGGGTTGATGCTGTTTCTACGCCGTCTAGTATTCTGTCGGTCTTGGTTTTTTCTTTTTTCTTTGTCATGATTACTTCTTCTTTTTGATGAGGGATGCTAGGATGGCGCCGGCGACCACGCCGACAGCGGTTGCCGCGACTGCTGCGTGTTCTGGTTTTTCCTTCACTATTTTCTTTAGTTTGGCTTCGGCTTTCCCGACTTCAGCGTCGATTTTCTTTTTGTATTTCCTGGATTCCTTGTCCCAGTTTTTGCCGGATTCCGCTACGAGGTGTTTGTAGTGTGCTTCGAGGTTTTTCCTTGCTTCTTTCAGTTCCGTCTTGATTTTGGCTTCGTATTTTTTATGGTCTTTAGTGATTTGTTTTTTTGCTTTTTTGACTGTTGCCTTGCCGGTTCGGACAGCCTTTTTCACGGTCTTGTTTTTCCTGGCTTTCGCGATTTCGGCCTTTGAGATTCTTACTGCTTTTTTAACTGTCTTGCTTTGGCCGGCCTTTATGATTTTTGCTTTCGCTGATTTCACGGTCTTGCTTTTCCCGGCTTTAGCGACTCGTGCTTTAGCTTTTTTAATTACGTTTTTTATTGTTGATTTTTTTGCGATGATTTTCTTTTTCTTGATTGTTTTCTTTTTAGTGGGCACCTTCATTCACCTCTGATTATACATCACAGGATGTATATTTAAGTGTGCTTAAATATTTTTCTGGCACTCTTTTGACACTAAAATTACACCATTGTTTTTATCAGGGACGGTTAATTTCTGATTGGAGGAGGTGTGTGATGAAAACAAAGCAAACCATACTCCAGTGGATCGAGCTGCTCTACTATACGTGGAGCCTCGTGAGGGCTGTGGGGTGAGTTAAGGTGAAGGTTGAGGCGAGCGAGTTTTTTAGGGTGGTTTTTTACGTGGCCAAGATTGGGGGGCTAGTGATTGGCTTAGAGTTGACCAGGGTTTTGGAGCGCTACGTTGTTTGGCTTGCGCGGCCGTTTAGGCGGTTGGGCAGGACTAGGCTCGAGGTTGCTGGGAGATGAGGGATTGGTTAGCGGGTAAGGTTGAGGAAGTTTTCGAGGAGTTTGAGTCCTTTTTCTCCGCTTCGTTCGGGGTGGAATTGTGTTGCGTGGATGTTGTCTTTGGAGATGACAGAGGGAAACGTTATGTTCCCGTAGTTTGTCTCGCACGCTGTGTACGCGGCGTCGGCTGGGATGGGGTAGTAGCTGTGGACGAAGTAGAAGTATGATCCTGTCTCTATTCCTTCAAGTAATGGAATTTTATTTTTTTTCTCGAGGGTGTTCCATCCCATGTGGGGTACTTTCATCTCTTGGGGGAATCTCTTGCATGTGCCGGATAATAGTCCGAGGCCGGGGACTCCGGGTGATTCCTCGCTTTCCTCGAGGATCACTTGTATGCCGAGACACAAGCCGAGGAATGGGATTCCATCGTCTACCGCTTTTT